>JASHUX010000043.1 GCA_030039775.1 Alphaproteobacteria bacterium
GGCAACCAACTCCGTCTCGTCTACGCTCGCCGCCAAGTACGGCAAGAAATGGTATTTCATCACGCCGGACTACGCGTTCGGCCACACGCTGCAGCAGGGTTTCGAGGCCTACCTCAAGGCTAACGGCGGAACGGAGGTCGGTGCGTCACTGACGCCGCTGGGTGCGACGGACTTTTCGTCCTACCTGATCCAGGCGCAGTCCGCCAATCCCGACGTGATTTTGTTTCTCACTGCCGGTCAGGACGCGATCAACTCGCTGAAACAGGCCGTACAGTTCGGTCTCGACAAGCGTTTCCACATCGCCGGCGCGCAGCAGACACTCGAAGTCCTCGAAGGGTTGCCGCCCGAGGCGCGCATCGGCACCTGGGTGTTCGAGTGGTATTGGAACCAGCCGAACATCAAGGGATTGCCCGAGTTCGTCGCCGCCATCCGCAAGCGTAACGACGGCAAGGTTCCAACGTCACATCACTGGTTTGGCTATGCGTCAGTATGGACGTGCGCGCTCGTCGCCAACGAAAAGAAGACGCTCGACGGCGTGACGTTGGCGAAGGCGCTCGAAGGTTTCGCACTACCACCGGAAATCGCCCTGATGCCGAACAAGACCTATTACCGCGCCGGCGATCATCAGCTTATGTCGACGCTGTATATCGGCCATGCGGTCGCCAAGGGAGAGAAAGACCCTGAGGATCTGTTCGTGGTCGATCAGTTTGTAAAAGGCGATCAAGCCGCGCTGCCCGTCGCCGAGACCGACTGCCATCTAAAATGGCCGGCCTGACTTCGGCGCCATCGACCTACTTGATCAAGTTCGGCTCCGGGTCAAGAAACCGAACATGGGGCTTATCAGTTTCGATGTCCGGTGTGGGCGCTGAGCGGAACAAGAAGCTGGCTTGTTCGAAGGAATCGTGTTGCTCGGCCAGATACAGCTAGTGGTAAAAATCTGACATTTGAATCCCGGAGGGGATTCCCGAAGGGTTCGGCGCGTGCGAGTCTGCGGGATGCGCACGGGAATCTCGATCACCGTATCGCCTGACGTTCGGAGCCGCCTTCGAAGGCTGATCTCGAACCGCAACGTGCCGCAAAAGCATGTGTGGCGGGCCGAGATTGTTTTGCTGACGGCCGATGGGTTGGGTACCAATGAGATTATGCGCCGGACTGCCAAGTCGAAGACTTGCGTCTGGCGCCGGCAGGAACGCTTCATGGCAGAAGGCTTCGACGGTCTGCTGCGCGACAAGACGCAGCCCTCGCGCATCGCGCCACTTGGCGCGGATGTAGCTGAACGCGTGGTGGCGCTGACGCTGACCGCTCCTCCCGCCGAGGCCACGCACTGGACCGCCGCGACGATGGCGAAGGCTTGCGGCATCAGCATCAGCTCGGTCCAGCGAATCTGGCGTGCGCATGGCTTGCAGCCGCATCGGGTCCGCCAGTTCAAGCTCTCCACCGATCCCATGTTTGTCGACAAGCTGCGCGACGTGGTTGGTCTCTATGTCGATCCGCCGGCTCATGCCATCGTCCTGTCCTTCGACGAAAAGACCCAAATCCAGGCGCTCGACCGCACCCAGCCCGGTCTGCCCATGAAGAAGGGCCGAGCCGGCACGATGACGCATGATTACAAACGGCACGGCACCACGACCCTGTTCGCCGCGCTCAACGTGCTCGACGGCACCATCATCGGCCGCAACATGCAGCGCCATCGCCATCAGGAGTTCATCCGCTTCCTGAACACCATCGATACACAGGTGCCGGCCGGCAAAGCTGTTCACGTCATTCTCGACAATTACGCCGCTCATAAGCATCCCAAGGTTCGCGCCTGGCTCGGTCGGCACCAGCGCTTCGCCTTCCACTTCACCCCGACCTCGTGCTCATGGCTCAATGCCGTGGAAGGCTTCTTCGCCAAACTCTCCAACCGACGATTGAAGCGCGGCGTCTTCCTCTCCGTGGTCGATCTCCAGGCCGCTATCAACCGATTCCTCGCCGAGACAAATCAGATGCCAAAGCCCTTCACCTGGACCGCCGATCCCGACAAAATCATCGCCGCCGTCAAACGCGGGCACCAAGTGTTAGATTCGATCCACTAGATCGGGTCCCAAGAGAACACATCGCCCGACCGTTCGAGGGGACAAAAGTCAGTCTTGAATGCCGGCAGCATTTGCTCCGCAATGCGTTGCGCGGTCCAGCCGTCGCCGCGATGCAGCGAGCGTACCGGGCGAGGCTGGCTGAAAAGGAACAGCTCATTCTTGCGAACACCAAAGATTTGGCCGGTCACGTCCTTGGCCGCGTCCGACAAGAGGAATGCAACCACCGGCGCGATCTTGTCGGCACTCATGGTCTTGACCCGCTCGATTCGTGCCCGTTGGGCATCGTTGGTTACGGGGATCGATTCGGTCATGCGGCTCCATGCGAAGGGCGAGACGCAGTTTGAGCGCACATTGAAACGCGCCATGTCGAGCGCGATCGACTTAGACAGACCGACGATCCCCAGCTTTGCTGCGCTGTAGTTGGCCTGGCCGAAATTGCCGATCAATCCTGAGGTCGAGGTGAAATGCACATAGGCGCCAGACCCTTGCTCGCGGAAATATGGTGCCGCCGCCTTGGCGACATAGAATGAACCCATCAAGTGGGTGGCTATCACGGCATCCCAATCCGCGACGCTCATCTTGTGAAAAATACCGTCGCGGAGGATTCCAGCATTATTGACGACACCGTCGATGCGCCCAAATGCCTTCAAAGCGTCCTCAATGATCGAGGTAGCGCCCTTAGGCTCGGCGACACTCGCCACATTGATAATGGCCCGACCGCCAGCACCTTTAATTGTATGCGCCACGTCGCCTGCCGGCGCCTCACTGTGTCCCTCGCCCTT
>JASHUX010000340.1 GCA_030039775.1 Alphaproteobacteria bacterium
ACGCGGCGCGCACCGGCGCTTTCCGCCGATTCCTGGATCGCGCGGCGCTCAACCGCGGTCGAGCCTGACGGCACGCACACGATAACTTGAGGACTGGCAAAGCTGCGCCGGTTGTGAACCTTGCGGATGAAATGCTTGATCATTTCTTCCGCTACCTCGAAGTCGGCGATGACGCCGTCGCGCAGCGGGCGGATCGCTTGGATGTTGCCGGGGGTACGGCCCAGCATCAGCTTCGCCTCGTCGCCGACCGCCAATACTTGGCGGCGGCCCTTGTTAGACGTGATCGCGACAACCGAAGGCTCGTTCAGAACGATGCCCCGGCCTTTGACGTAGACAAGCGTATTCGCCGTGCCGAGATCGATCGCCATATCGGCAGAAAAGATACCCAACAAGTTTCCGAACATCGGTTCCGATGATCCCCGTGCCGCGCTTGCCCAACACCCTACCCTCTCCCTCCGGCGCGGGGGAGAGGGTTTGTGGCGCTGCTAAGCGCTGAGGGCAGCGGGCGCTGTCTTTTCGCGCTTGGTCAACAGTTTATTGAGGGCATGGATGTAAGCACGCGCCGAGGCCACCAACGTATCGGGATCGGCGCCTTGCCCGTTGACGGTCTTGCCGCCTTCTTCGAGTCGCACCGTCACCTCGGCCTGCGCGTCGGTGCCGCCAGTGACGGCGTGAACCTGATAAAGCTGCAACCGCGCCTCGTTCGGCACCAGCGCCCGGATGCCGTTGAAGATGGCGTCCACCGGCCCGTTGCCTTCGGTTTTCACCGTCTTGGTCACACCGTCGACCTGCAACTCCAAGTCCGCGGACTGCGGTCCCTTAGAGCCGGCGACGACTTGGAGGGCGACGAACTTGATGCGTTCGGCCTCGTGCTGGACGGTGTCGTCAACCAGCGCCACCAGATCCTCGTCGAACACTTCCTTCTTGCGGTCAGCGAGAGCCTTGAAGCGATGAAACACGTCGTTCAACGCATTGTCGCCGAGCTCGAAGCCCAGTTCCTTGAGCTTGGTGCGGAACGCGTTGCGACCGGAATGCTTGCCCATCACCAAGTTCGATTTGATGAGGCCGACCGACTCCGGCGTCATGATTTCGTACGTGCCGGAATGCTTCAGCATGCCGTCCTGGTGGATGCCGCTCTCGTGTGCGAAAGCGTTGGCACCGACGATCGCTTTGTTGTTCTGGACCGCGAAGCCGGTGACCTGCGACACCAGGCGTGAGGCGCGCATGATGTATTCGGTCTTGATGCCGGTATCGAACGGCATGCGGTCGTGGCGCGTCTTCAGCGCCATCACCACTTCTTCCATCGAGCAGTTACCCGCGCGCTCGCCGAGACCGTTGACAGTGCATTCGACCTGGCGCGCGCCAGCACCGACCGCAGCGAGCGAATTCGCGACCGCCAAGCCTAGATCGTTGTGGCAATGGACCGAGATCACCGCCCGGTCGATGTTGGGCACGCGATCGAACAGCATTCGGATCAGCGCCGCATACTCTTCGGGCACCGTGTAGCCGACCGTGTCGGGAATGTTGATGGTGCGGGCGCCGGCCTTAATAGCGCTTTCCACCGTGCGGCAGAGGAAATCATGCTCGCTGCGCGAGCCGTCCTCGCAAGACCATTCGACGTCAGGGCAGAGATTGCGGGCATGCGACACGCTCGCGATTACTGCCTTATGCACGTCCTCCGGCTGCATCTGCAGCTTGTATTTCATGTGCAGCGGCGAGGTGGCGATGAAGGTGTGGATGCGCGGGCGCGCGGCGCCCTGCAATGCCTCCCAGGCGCGATCGATGTCGGCGCGGCCGGCGCGAGCCAAACCGCACACAGTCGAGTTCTTGACGACGCGCGCTACTTCGCGCACCGCCTCGAAATCGCCGTTCGAGGCTATGGGAAAACCGGCCTCGATGATGTCGATACCCATCTCCTCGAGCACCGAGGCGATGCGGATTTTCTCTTCGAGGTTCATCGACGCGCCGGGCGATTGCTCGCCGTCGCGCAGCGTCGTGTCGAAAATGTAAACGTGATTGCTCGATCGCGGCGAGGCCGGATTCGAGGCGTTGGGATTATTACCTTCGGTCATGGCACGGTTCCTTGAATTTCGGGAGGAAATCGCGCGGATAGTTGCGATGAACCCCTAAACGTCGGGCGTGATCCGCTAATGCCCGCGCTCAGGGGACGCTAAGTCGCAGAGCCCCCCGGCTCGCGCCAACGCAACGCTGTCCGCGGCCCGAAATGGACCGGACATCAGTTCGCTTGGTCGACATGCCAGACATGGTTTGTAAGAAATGCGCTAAACGACTCACAAGGTCAAGAACTGGCAAGTAATGCGGCAGACTCTATGACCTGATTGGCTTTTCGAGAAAAACACTGGTCGCGACGGCAAGGGGCGGCATTCCGATGTAAGAGCCGATCCAAGAAGTTTGGAATCGGGATCGATGGTGTGATCTGGTCAAGCGTCGGAGCATGATGCGGATCATGGCGAGGCGGACGAAGGCGGCGACGGATCGGGCGTAGCGCTCGAAGTCGCGGGCGAGGCGGCGGTTATGGCTGATCCAGGCG
>JASHUX010000341.1 GCA_030039775.1 Alphaproteobacteria bacterium
CGACGCGTGCAACCTGATCCTATTCTCGGGCCTCGGCGGCCTGATCGCGCAACGCGAGCTCGAGCTTGGCCGCAAGGCACGGCGCGACGAGCTCGAGCCCTTGACCTGGGCGGTCGCCGACGCCTGGCGCGGCACGCTGGCGATGGAGATGCACGGCGCGCTCGCGCGCATCAACCGCTGGGTGCGGCGGACTGCGCGCGCATGGCGCACCGTCGATGTCGTCATCACGCCTACCTTGGCACAGCCGCCGGTGAAGCTCGGCGTGCTGCGCACCGACGGCGAGGATTGGAAGCCGGCGGTGGACGCGGTATTCGATTATTGCCCGTTCACGCCTTTGTTCAGCGCCAGCGGCCAGCCCGCGATGTCGCTGCCGCTTTACAAAAGCCGCGACGGGTTGCCGATCGGCGTGCAGTGCGCGGCGCGCTTCGGCGAGGACGCCACGCTGTTCCGCCTGGCGGCGCAGCTCGAGAGCGACTTTATCGGCGCGCCGCCGATGGCGCGCGCCGGATTATGACGGGACGCGAAAACGCAAGCGGCTGAACAAACCGCGCGGGTGCAGACGGAGACGCCGCTCCGCGCGCCGTTGGCGGCGCGTTTCTTCGACAATCATCAGCACCGTCAGCCATTTGATCTCGAGGTGGCGCTTGCCGGCCTTGCGGCGGTCGTCGGCGCGCTTGCCCGCTTCCAGCGAGGCATTCTTGCCGTACCGGTCCAACAAGCGCTGGGCGCTGCGCGCCAATTCGGCTTCGGAAACCCGCATGCGCCGAATCTAGGCCCCGGCATTCCCGGCGATCCGGCCAATTCGTTAAGTTAACGCAAAGACGGTTCCGCTACTCCGCCGCCATCGCCGGCGCGGTCCTGACGCGTTGCTCCAGTCCGGCCAAGTTCGGCAGGCCGAATCGCGCGACGACCATGTCGGCGTCCGCTTCCATCGTTAAGCAGTCGCCGCGTTCCAGATGAATCGTGGTCAACCGGCGCAACGGCTGATCGCCGGCACGTCCCGTCCCCGACATGACAACCAGCACGGCGGCGCCGGCGGCTTCGTGCCGCGAACCTGACGAAAATTTTAGGAACGACATCGCGCTGCGGCGTTCCGTGAAAGTTCCCAGGAATTTCTCCGACACGCCCGGCGATTGTTCGAGCGGAACCCAGGAATAGTGCGCGGGGTTCATCATGAAGGGACGCGAATAGCGCGCCTTCGGATAGGCCATTGCCCGACCGTTCACATGCTCCCAGATCGCTTGGTAGCCATCGACATTGCGCTTACCCGGGATGCCGGCGCGGCGCCGGAACACGCCATCCTTGAATTCACCCTCGCTCCGCAACGCGGCCGCGCCGGCGCGGACCTCGTCCTGCGACAGATAACCGCTGCCGCTCGCGCCGCCGAACTGCAGTACGATGGTGGCGACGTCGGGGCCGGCGTCCTGGGTCTGCGGACCGTACGCGACGCCCTCGGGGAAATAGCCGACTGTGCCCTCCTCGAGCTTGCCGTCGCGGGCGAAGTCGAGCGTGCCTTCGACCTGGTAGCGGATTTGCTCGAAATTGTGCCGATGGCGCGGGGAGAAGAAATCGCCGCCGATCCTACCATAGGACAGTTGGAAATTGCCGATGGCGCCGGGCTCGCCTTCCATCATGATGATGGAATGAAAAGTACCGCCGCGATGTTCGAGACCGCGAACGAAGGTGAGTTGGTCCCCTTGAACGAGCTTCATCAATGCCTCCTGCGCCAAGGCCGGATTTCGCCGATGATAAACGCATTTCAGGCCGGAGCCCAAGAGCGGATCCCGAGCCGCGAAAACGGCGACAAGGTTGTTAATTTAGCGGAATCGTCCTAAGAATTTTTCCCGTCTCGCGATGACAGATCAAACGTCGAATTATCCCCGTCCCATCGAGGATTACGCACTCATCGGCGATTGCGTCACGGCGGCCTTGGTGGCCCGTAACGGGTCGATCGATTGGTTGTGCTGGCCGCGCTTCGACAGCGACGCCTGCCTCGCCGCGTTGCTCGGCAACGAGAACCACGGCCATTGGTCGATCGCGCCCACCGACCCGGTCGTGCGTATCGGGCGCAGCTATCGTGGCGACACGATGATCCTCGAGACGGAATTCGAGACCAAGACCGGCACCGTCGCGCTGATCGATTTCATGCCGATGCTTCACGGCCAAAGCCTGCAGAGCGCGCGCACGGCCATCGTCCGAAAGGTCGAAGGCCGGCGCGGCAAAGTGGCGATGCAGCTTCATCTGGCGCTGCGTTTCGATTTCGGCGCGTCGGTGCCGTGGGTCACGCGGCTCGACGATGGGCTCGGCATCAGCGCGGTCGCGGGACCGCATCGCGTGGTGCTGCGCTCGCCTGTTGAGACCCATGGCGAAGATCTGGCGACGACTGCCGACTTCACCGTTTCGGAGGGGCAATCGCTGTCGTTCGTCCTCTGTTATGGCCGCTCGCACCGCCCGGTGCCGCCCGCTTTCGATCCGGACCAGGCGCTCGACGCCACCGAAGGGTTTTGGCGGGAATGGTCCTCGCGGTGCCAATATCGCGGACGCTGGCGCGAGCCCGTCATACGTTCGCTGTTGACGCTGAAGGCCCTCACCTTCCGCGACACCGGCGGCATCGTCGCCGCGCCCACTACCTCGCTGCCCGAACAGATCGGCGGCAACCGAAACTGGGATTACCGGTTCTGTTGGCTGCGTGACGCGACGCTGACGCTGCTCGCGCTGATGCAGGCGGGCTATTACGACGAGGCGCATGAGTGGCGCGATTGGCTGCATCGCAGCGTCGCGGGCAGCCCGGACCAGCTTCAAATCATGTATGGCATCGCCGGCGAGCGTCGGCTCACCGAGGTGCGCGTGCCGTGGCTCCCGGGCTACGCCGGATCGGTGCCGGTACGTATCGGTAACGCCGCGTCGGACCAGCTTCAGCTCGACGTCTACGGTGAAGTGATGAACGCGCTGCATCACGCGCGCGACGCCGGCCTGGCATCGATTCCGTCGGCCTGGAATTTCCAGGTCAAGCTGGTCGAGCATCTCGAGAAAATCTGGTCGCAGCCGGACGAAGGAATCTGGGAAGTGCGCGGCGGACGCCGGCAATTCACCTTTTCCAAGGTGATGGCCTGGGTTGCGATCGAGCGCGCAGTGCGCGACGCCGAGAAATATCGGCTCGACGCGCCGCTTGAGCGCTGGCGTGCGCTCTGCGACGAGATTCATCGCACCATCTGCCGCGAGGGCTACAACAAGAAAAAACAGGCCTTCACCCAGTCGTTCG
>JASHUX010000342.1 GCA_030039775.1 Alphaproteobacteria bacterium
GGCGCTTCGCGATCTGCACGGTGCAGTCCTCATGGAACGCGCCGTGATTGCGGAACGCGCCAAGATACAGCTTCAGGCTCTTGCTCTCGACGATCCAGCGCCTGGGCACATAGTCGATGACGAGATGCGCGAAGTCGGGCTGGCCGGTCACGGGACAGATCGCGGTGAATTCGGGCGCGGTGAAACGCACGAGGTAAAGCGTGCTGGGCTGCGGATTGGCGACGCGCTCCAACACCGCCTTCTCCGGCGATTCCGGCGGCGGCACATGCGCGCCGAGCTGCTTCAAATTGCGATATTTCTTGTCGGGCATGGTCGGGCCTAGAGCGGGGGCAAATCGCCTTGCGCCTGTTGTTCGGCGAATTCGTCGGCGAAATCGTCGAGGCGTTGCTTGCTGATCGCATCGCGCATCGTCGCCATCAATTCCGCATAGTAGCTGAGATTGTGCTGGGTCAACAGCATGGCCGACAGGATTTCGCCGGCGCGCGCGAGGTGATGGAGATAGGCGCGGCTGTAGTTGCGGCACGCCGCGCAGCCGCAATCGGGGTCGAGCGGGCGCGGATCGTTGCCGTGCCGTGCGTTCCGAAGATTGACCGTGCCGCGCCGGGTAAAGGCTTGCGCGGTGCGCCCGGAGCGCGTCGGGATCACGCAATCGAACAGATCGATGCCGCGTTGCACCGCGCCGACGAGATCATCCGGTTTGCCGACGCCCATGAGATAACGCGGCGCGTCGGCGGGCATGACCGGCACGGTCGCGTCGATCACCATGAACATCGTCTCCTGGCCCTCGCCGACCGCGAGCCCGCCGATGGCGTAGCCGTCGAAGCCGATATCGATCAGCGATTCCGCCGAATGCATGCGCTGCACCGGGAACACGCTGCCCTGCACGATGCCGAAAAGACCGTAGCCGGGCCGTGCCTTGAACGCGGCGCGGCAACGCTCGGCCCAGCGCATCGAGCGTTCCATCGAGACCAGCGATTCCTCCGGAGAGACCGGGAACGGCGTGCATTCGTCGAGCACCATGGCGATATCGGCGCCGAGCATGTGCTGGATCTCGATCGAGCGTTCGGGTGTGAGCGAATAGAGCGTGCCGTCCAGGTGCGAGCGGAACGTGACGCCGCGTTCGTCGATATTGCGCAGCTTCGCCAGCGACATGACCTGAAAGCCGCCGCTGTCCGTCAGGATGGCGCGGGGCCAGTTCATGAATTTGTGCAGGCCGCCGAGTTCGGCGACGCGCTCCGCGGTGGGACGCAGCATCAGGTGATACGTGTTGCCGAGGATAATCTTGGCGCCGGTGGCGGCGACGTCCTCGGGCGTCATCGCCTTGACCGTCGCGGCGGTGCCGACCGGCATAAAGCACGGCGTTTCGACCACGCCATGCGCGGTCTGAAGCCGCGCGCGCCGGGCCGGGCCATCCTCGGCGAAGACGGTAAAGGGCAGGGCGTTGCTCACGCCGATGCCGCCGGATGCAGCAGGCACGCGTCGCCATAAGAAAAAAACCGGTATCGCGCGGCAATGGCGTGAGCATAGGCCGCCTTCATGCGCCCGACGCCGGCGAACGCGCCGACCAGCATGAACAAGGTCGAGCGCGGCAGATGAAAATTGGTCAGCAACAGGTCGACCGCCTTGAAGCGATAGCCCGGCGTGATGAACAGCGCCGTATCGCCGGCAAATGGCTTGACGATGCCGTCGTCGGTTGCGGCGCTTTCCAAGAGGCGCAGCGGCGTGGTGCCGATCGCGACGATGCGCCCGCCCGAGGCGCGCGCGCGATTGATGCGCTGCGCGGTCGTGGCGTCGATGAAACTGGTCTCGCTGTGCATCGTATGATCGGCGGTATCGGCGACTTTCACCGGCAGGAACGTGCCGGCGCCGACATGGAGCGTGATCGTGACGCGGCCGATACCGGCAGCATCGAGCGCCGCCAGCAAGCGTTCGGTGAAATGCAGGCCCGCGGTCGGCGCCGCGACGGCGCCGTCCTTGGCGGCGAAGATGGTCTGGTAGTCGCCGCGGTCGCTGGCATCGTCCGGCCGCTTGATATAGGGCGGCAACGGCACGTGACCGTATTGAAGCAGCGCGGAACGAAAGCCGGTACCCTCGCGGTCGAAGATCAGCGTGACGTCGCCGTCGTCGTTCTTGGCCGCGACCGCGGCATAGAAATCGCCGCCAAAATCGATGCGGTCGCCGGGATGGAGCCTCTTGGCGCCCTTGGCAAAAGCGCGCCAACGCCCGCCGCCGAGGTCGCGGTGCAGCGTCACCTCCACCTTGGCCGCGCCGCGGCGGCCGATAAGCCGCGCCGGAATAACGCGCGTGTCGTTGGCGACCAAGAGATCGCCCGGCCGCAAGAGACGAGGCAGGTCGAGCATCGCGCGGTCGGCGAGCGTGTCGCCGACCTCCAACAGCCGCGATGCGTCGCGCGGGCTGACGGGCCGCGCCGCGATCAGCTCCGGCGGCAGGTCGAAATCGAATGCATCGACGCGCATGCAGACTGTTGTAGCGTTCTCCTCTCCGAAGGAGGAGCGCAATATATCCAACCTGCCGTGCACCGAACCCCGCGAACGGGGCGCCATGTCGTCAGGACGCAGCCGGCGCCCGCCGCTGGCCTCGGAACAATCCGATCAAGGCCCCGATCGGCACGCCGATGCCGTAATGCAGGGCCATTCCGATCAGCCGCGGAATCGTCCGGTCGATGACGATCGCGCCGCCGACCAGCAAGATCAAGCAGACCGCCCCGGGAATACCGAAGTCGAGCAATGGGAACATGGCGATGCCGCTCGCGGCCATGATCCGCCCGCCCCATACCGGTCGGGAGATGGCGAGGCCGGCGCCGATCAGTGCCGTGAAAAAGAACACGATCGCAAGGATGCCGACGATGCCCGTGGGCGGCAGGTCGTCGCTCCACGCCTCGCTGCCGATCAATCCGCCCCATGGGCCGAGGCAAAAGATCAGCAAGGCCCCGATCAGCCCGTAAACCAGCGCGATGATCCGTTCCGTCACGTCGCCGTCCTCCCCATTCCCGCGGTGCCTCTTACTGGAACAGCTTGGCCGCGTTGATCGCGGTCTCGATCACGCCCCAGGCCAGCGGAATCCCGACCAAGCCCCAGGCCAAGACCAGTTTCACGCCGTTGCTCATGTCGGTCTCCTTCAGATCATCTGTTCGACTTCATCCGCGGTCATGTGGTGCCGTGCGTTGACCGCTTTGATGAAAAGGTTGCAGAAGAAGCCGATCACCAGCAGCACCGCCATGATGTACATCGTGTTGTTGTAAGCTTGGGCCGCCGGGATGCCGTGCGCGATGTTGTAGGCGCGGATGTAATTCACCAGCACGGGGCCGAAGATGCCGGCCATCGACCAGGCGGTCAGCAAGAGTCCGTGAATCGCGCCGACATAGCGCGTGCCGAACATGTCCTTGAGATACGCCGGCACGGTGGCGAAGCCGCCGCCATACATGCTGATGATGAGGAGGAAGCAGATCACGAACAGCGGCACGCTGCCGATGGCGCCGCTGGTCGGCACAATGGCATAGAGAATCGTGCCCAAAACGAAGAACACGAAATAGGTATTCTTGCGGCCGATGAAGTCGGACGTCGACGCCCAAGCGAACCGGCCCGCCATGTTGAACAGGCTCATCAAGCCGACCAGACCGGTCGCCGCAACGGCGGTGACTTGGCCGGGGAACATTTCCTGGCTCATCGCCGAGGCCTGGCCCAACACGCCGATGCCAGCGGTGACGTTGAGGCATAGCACCCACCAGAGCAGCCAGAACTGCGGCGTCTTCAACGCCTGATACACATAAACATGGTTGGTGGTAATGAGCGGATGGGGCGGCGGCGCGACGAAGCCCCCCGGTTTCCAGTCGGG
>JASHUX010000343.1 GCA_030039775.1 Alphaproteobacteria bacterium
AAATCACCGTCGCCGCTCTTTTGCAGCAGCTCGGCAAGGTTCATGTTCTCTTCGGTCATTGGGTCCTCGGGTTCGCTCCAGGTTGAAGTCTCGCAACTCCACCTTAGCTGACCGGCCCAATGACAACCTCGCCTTCCCGCGCGCGCCGGGCCTCATGTGTTGCGGCATTCCGCCCGCGCTCACCCCGGATTTACACCACCACCAAGGACGCTAACCCGATCGGCGCCCAACTAGTGCGGTAGAATTGCGTGTAGAAGGAATCGTTATCGCCGGCGGCAAGGACGATCATGCGCGCCAAATGGTTCTGAAAATCCCGCATCGGCAGCGTGTGTACGAGCAGAACCGGCAAAGCCGCCACGATGAACAGCCCGATGTACGTCGCAACGATCGTTGCGACGAAACGACGGCTGCGAAGGATCGTCGCGCCGCCAGACGCCGGTTCGGTGACGGTCTCGGCGTCTTTATGAAGCGCGCTGCCCTGCGGCCATGCGCGAAGACCGGCATGGTCGGGCCGACATCATCTCCTCACTCTGCGGGCTGTACCGCGCGCCAACGTATCGCGGCGGCGTTGAAGAATGCCCGGCCGGGCCGTTCGATCCAGCGGTAGGTCAGGGACGAGACCGCGAATATGACGGCGAGATAAATCGGATACAACGCATCGCCGACATAGGCATTGTGCGCGATCGAAATTAGCCAGGTATCCGAGTATAGAGGATCGGACATGCGGAGCTGCGTGTGCAGGACTCGCTCCGCGGCCACCGTCAGGTAAATAGCCAGGGTTATGATGCCGGCGTGCACCATATAGATCGAATACGACCAGGCCCCAAGCAGCCCGATCGGACGCGCTCGCAGAATGCGCGACACAGCGCCGCCTTCACCCGCAAAGACTAAGACCGCAGCCGCGAATACCAGCGGTCCCCAGATCTCCAGCCAAGCATTACCCCCGGCATAAACTATGAACAGCACCACGCCGACCAATATCGGAAGTTCACAGCGGCCGAGCCAGCGTGGCGGAATCCGGAACCGGGCAGACCACAAGCGGTACGCAAAATATCCGGTGAAGAAGCCGAATAGACCGCGGAAGAAACCGAAATCGTGCGTCACGGTCATGCCTTTGCCGGCCAGCACCACGACCGCGCAGCCGACGACGACGCAGGCCGCGCTGCCGACGAGCTGCGAGCGACGTCCAGTGCAACATAGAGCGGCAAAAACGAGATAAGTCCAGAACTCGACGCTGATGCTCCACGCCGGATATTTCCAAGTGTCGGTCGTGTACAATCCCAGCGACTGAACCATCAACAGATTGGGAATTATCGACGACAAGCTGGTCCGGCCGTCGGGATCAAACGGTGACGTATCGCCATGAAGCCAGCCCCGGTGAGCGAGTAGACTCGTCCGGCCTCGATCGAAAGCAGGAATAGCAGCGTTGCGGAAGGTACGAGCTGTGGGTCCAGGTCGAGGTGAATATATGCGAATAGACGTGAAAATGATAAATCGCGATGCCGGTGGCAGCGATGCCGCGCCAACCGTCGAGAACAGCGAAGCGGTGTTGCATTGAAGAAGCCCCCGACGGCATCATGACCCACGCGATCCTTTGGCGGCGTTGATTTCACGAATCGAAAATCGACGCCTGGATTTCTCTATCCGGCGCGGGCGCCGAGCGGCAACGTAGTCTCTGTTAAACGGTAAATAATGGCCCTGAATTGTCGCTATCCGGGGCAATCGGCCGCGACGGAAAAATATTTAATTTTTCGGCGCACCCTTTGCCGCGCTTAACTATTGATGCGGTCGCCAATGCGCGCCGGCTGATAGATTGCGTGCGTGACCTACAATTTCAGAATGTCGCAGATAAGTGCGGCTCGTATTGCGCAACACGCCGTGTCCTTCGCGGGTCCAGGATAATGACTCTACTCGAACTGCCTGACGATGCTCAGCCGGAGCTATTGCCCGCGGCCGCTCCCGAGTTGTCGGTCGTCATCCCCACCTTGAACGAGCGCGACAACATCGTGCCGTTGTTCGGCAAGATCGCGCAAGCGCTTCGCGGTACGGCTTGGGAGGTCGTATTTGTCGACGACGACTCTCGCGACGGCACCGCCGATCTCGTTCGCGAGATCGCGCGGCGCGACGCGCGGGTACGTTGCGTCCACCGTGTCGGGCGTCGGGGCTTGTCGACCGCCCGCATCGAAGGCACGTTGGCAAGCGCTGCGCCGTTCGTTGCGGTAATGGACGGCGATATGCAGCACGACGAGCGATTGTTGCCGGACATGTTGGCGACCTTGAGGTCGGGATCGTACGACCTCGTTATCGGCAGCAGGAATGTAAGCGGCGGCCGCGGCATCGATTGGGATGGCCGGCGGGTGCAGATGAGCGGGTTGGCGACCCGGCTGTCGCGCCTCGTGTGCCGCGTAGACATTGCCGATCCGATGAGCGGTTTCTTCATGATGCGGCGAGACGCCTTCGAGGCGGCGATGCGGCGGCTCTCGGGCCAAGGCTTCAAGATTTTGCTCGATATTCTTTCGTCGTCCCCACGGCCGCTTCGCCTTAAGGAGCTGGCATACGAATTTCGCCCGCGCCGCTTCGGTCAGAGCAAGCTCGATAGTCTCGTGGTCTGGGAATTCGGGATGCTCATCGTGGATAAGCTGATCGGTCATATCGTCCCGGTCCGCTTCGTGTTATTCGCTTTTGTCGGGGGGGTGGGCCTTTTCGTTCAGCTCGCCGTGTTATGGCTGGCGTTGGCGACGTTTGTACCGAGCTTTGCCGTCGTGCAATCGGTCGCCGTGATCGTTGCCATCGCGTCCAACTTCTTGCTCAACAATTTGCTTACGTACCGCGACCAACGCATCCGAGGTTGGCGATTGATACGCGGACTCGCAACCTTTTACGTCGTCTGTTGCGTTGGGGCCGTGGCCAATGTCGACGTCGCCGCGTATCTTTTCCATCAGCGGCCGGTCTGGTGGATTGCCGGAACCGCCGGCGCCTTGGTGGGTGCCGTTTGGAATTACGCACTCTCGTCGGTATTTACTTGGAAGCGCCGCTAAAGCTTGCGCAGGCCCGCTTAACGAGCGGGGCCTAAACGTCTAGCTCTTTGACGAATGCGGCGCGCGCTTGGATGAATTCGTAGCGTAATTCGGGTTTGCGGCCCATCAGGCTTTCGACCAGCTTCTCGGTCTTCCTTACATTGGTGCGGTCGTCGGGTGGGGGCAGGGTGACGCGCTCAAGCGTGCGCTTCGCTGGACTCATCGTGGTGTCGCGCAACTGCGCCGACGGCATTTCGCCCAAGCCCTTGAAGCGACTGACCTCGATCTTGCCTTTGCCATTCAGCACGGTGCGTTCAAGCTCTTTCCGATGCGCGTCGTCACGCGCGTAGACGACCGTGGCGCCTTGCGCCAGGCGATAAAGCGGCGGCACGGCGAGATAGAGCCGACCGCTCTCCACCAGCTTCGGCATTTCGCGGAAAAAGAAGGTCATCAGCAGCGACGCGATGTGCGCACCGTCGACATCGGCGTCAGTCATGATAACGACGCGCTCGTAGCGCAGCTTGTCGTCCTGATAGCGCTCTCCCGATCCGCAACCGAGCGCCTGGATCAGATCGGCGATCTCCTGATTCTGGCGCAGCTTGTCGGCACTGGCGGAGGCGACATTCAGAATCTTGCCGCGCAGCGGCAGGATCGCCTGAGTGTCGCGGTCGCGTGCCTGTTTGGCCGAGCCGCCAGCGCTGTCGCCCTCGACGAGGAAAATCTCTGTGCCCTCGGCGGCGGACCGCGCGCAATCGGCGAGCTTACCGGGAAGGCGCAGTTTGCGCGTGGCGCTCTTGCGCTCGAGGTCCTTCTGCTGACGCTTGCGCAGCCGGTCCTCCGCGCGCTCGATCACTTCGTCAAGAAGCGTGCGCGCCGCGGCGGGATCGCCCGAGAGATAATGGTCGAAATGATCTTTTAGCGCGCCGTCGACCAGACGCAATGCCTCGCCCGAGGCGAGCCGCTCCTTGGTCTGACCTTGGAATTGAGGATCGCGAATGAACAAAGAGAGCAAAACTACCGCGCCCTGCATCACATCCTCGGCGGTGATCTGCGTCGCGCGGCGGTTATTGACCAACTCGCCGTAGGCTTTCAGCGCCCGCGTCAACGCCGTGCGCAATCCGCTTTCATGCGTGCCGCCTTCGGATGTTGGAATAGTGTTGCAGTAGGACGACGAGAAACCGTCGCCGTCGACGGGCCAGGCGATCGCCCATTCGACACGGCCGTCCTTCCCGAAATCGTGCTCGCCGACGAACGGTTGCGGCGTCAGCGTCTCGCGGCCGTTGACAATCGAGGCGAGATAATCGGCAAGGCCGCCGGGGAATTTGAACCGTTCCTCCTGCGGTACGTCGTCGGGCCGGTCCACGGCGGCATCGCACCACCAGCGGATCTCGACGCCACGAAACAGATAGGCCTTGGAGCGGGCAAGGCGATAGAGCGGCACCGACTTGAAGCGGTGGTCGCCGAAAATCTGAGGGTCCGGATGGAAGCGGATGGTGGTGCCGCGCCGGTTCGATGCCGCGCCCGCGTCCTTCAGCTTAGTCGTGGGCTTGCCGCGCGCATATTCCTGGGTCCAGACCTTGCGATCGATCGCCACCTCGACGGAAAGCTTGTCCGACAGCGCGTTGACCACCGACACGCCCACGCCGTGCAGCCCGCCCGATGTCTTGTAGGCGTCGCCGCCGAACTTGCCGCCTGAATGCAACATGGTCAGGACGATTTCGAGCGCGGACTGCTTTGGGAATTTGGGATGGGGGTCCACCGGAATGCCGCGACCGTTGTCGCGGACCAGGACCGAGCCGTCCCTGTGGAGTTCTACTTCGATGCGGCTTGCGTGGCCGGCAACCGCCTCGTCCATGGCGTTATCGAGCACTTCGGCGGCGAGATGATGCAGCGCGCGTTCATCGGTTCCGCCGATATACATGCCGGGCCGGCGCCGGACCGGCTCCAGCCCTTCCAGCACCTCGATATCTTTGGCGGAATAGCCGGCTGGCGCCTTGCGGGCCAGATTGTCGAATAGATCGGGCATGGGTCGGAATATAGGGAAGCCGCGGCAGCCCGACAAGCAGGATACGGTAGGGAACGAGCCACTCGCCGCAAGATTTAGTGGTTCGGCACCGTCGAAAGACTAGGCGATTGCCGGGACGCGGTCCTTGCGGCCGGGTGACTGCCGGTGCGCGTGACGATGGTCCCGCGCGGCTAATTCCTGTCGCGCGGCTTCGGCAGCACCAGCAGCAAGGGTCGCGACGAGATTGTAACCGCTGGTTGCAGCTTCTTGAGCGACATGTTCGAGCTTAGCTTGGATAGAAATGAGCTGTTGGCGTTGCGACATCGGGCACCCCTCGAAGCCGATACGTTAACCAATGCCCCCGAATAGTTCAGATAGTATTTCCATTTAAGATTGTATCACGTTGACGAGCCGTGTCATCGAAAAAAATAACTTGGTTAAGTCTGGCGGGAAAATCGTTAGAACGAGCCATGGCCGATACCGCGCCGTCCGAACGTCCGCCGAGCTATGAGCCGGCACTGCGCGCCATTCCCATGCCGCACGACGCCAACCAGTCGGGCGACATTTTTGGGGGATGGGTGCTGTCGCAGATGGACCTAGCGGGCGGATCGATCGCAGCACGCCGGGTGAAAGGGCGTTGCGCCACTGTCGCTATCACCGCGATGACGTTCCACCAGCCCATCTTCGTCGGCGACGAGGTGAGCTGCTACGGCGAGATCGTGCGCGTCGGGTGGACGTCCCTTACCGTGAAGATCGAGAGCTGGGCGCGGCGCTGGGGCAAAGACCAGCCGATCAAAGTGACGGAAGGGCTGTTCACCTTCGTGGCACTGGGCCCCGACCGCAAGCCGCGGCCGGTGCCGCCCGAGGAATGAACGGCATCGACATCGTCGAGGCGCGGTGGCCCAGGGACCGGGAGACGGTGCTGGCGCTGTTCCGCGCCTATATCGACGGGCTTGGCATCGATCTGAGCTTCCAGGGCGTTGACGACGAACTCGCCACGCTGCCTGGGAAATACGCGCGACCAAATGGGGCGGTGCTACTGGCGCACACCGCCGACGGTGAGCCGATCGGCACGGTCGCGTACCGCCCCTTCGGCGAGGGGGTATGCGAGATGAAGCGGCTTTACATCGCGCCCGAATGGCGAAAGCGGGGTGCCGGCCGGCTTCTCTGCGACCGACTTCTCGACGAGGCCCGCGCCGCCGGCTATCGCCGCATGCTGCTCGATACCGGGGACTGGCTCACGCCGGCCCTCACGCTCTATCGCGGCTTGGGCTTTATCGAAGTGCCGGCCTATTACCACAACCCGCTAAAAGGAACGGTCTATATGGCACGGGATTTGTAGCGCTCAACCCCTCGCCAAACGCTGGATCGTGGGCGACGCCGCAATCTGGTGCTCGCTGACGTAGCTTTCGTGATTCTGTTCGATTTCCGAGAGCCGATAGAGGTAGTTGATCATCATACCGCACGATTGCTTCAGCCCGTTGGTCGAGGTATCGGCCAGCCAGTCGAGTTGCTCCATACGCGCGCCGTTGGTGAGATGGAAATGAGCAACGGAATCCGCTGCGGTGCCGGTCTTGACGCGCTTCTCGGTCAAGAGATAGGCCGCGCATAGCCTCATCAGCGGCACTTTCAACGCGTCGGTCAACTCGGGATCTTCTTGCCAGCGCGGCCGTGCGAGGATCTTGTCGAGTGTCTCGGCGCGCACGGCCTCGGGCAGCGCCGCGCGTTCCGTCTCGGTCAGCAATTTCTCGCCGGCGGCGATGCGGCGTTCGAGCCATGGCCGGAAGCCAGGGATCGGCGAGAGCGTCGCGAACGTCTTGAGATGCGGCAACTCCTGATGCAGCCGATCGGCGACACGCTTGATGAGGAAATCGCCGAAGCTGATGCCGGAGAGACCCTTCTGACAATTCGAAATCGAATAGAAGATCGCCGTATCGGCCGCGACCGGATCGCCCAGGGGCGCATTCTTGTCGAGCAGCGCTTGCACGTCGCCGGCCATGCCCTTGACCAGCGCGATCTCGACGAAGATGAGTGGCTCGTCCGGCATGCGTGGATGGAAATAGGCAAAACAGCGCCGATCGAGATCGAGCCGGTTCTTCATGTCGGACCAGGCGCGCACCGGATGCACCGCCTCGTAGCGCGCCAGCCGCTCGAGCAGCGCCGCCGGCGACTCCCACGTGATGCGGCGCAGTTCGAGGAACCCGACATCAAACCAGCTCGCGAGCAAATGCTTGAGATCGCCTTCGAGCGACGCCAGCACCGGGTTGCCAACCGCCAGTTCCATCAGCTCCGCGCGGAGGTCGACCAGGAACTTGACGCCCTCCGGCAGGCCGTTGAACTGCGTCAGCAGTTTCATGCGCGGCGGCTCAAGCGCGTCGCGCAGCGCCTTTTCAATCGGCGGCCGCTCGTCGCGCTCCGCCATCAACAAACGCTGTACCAGAATGTCGACGGTGCCGCGGTCGATATCGAATTCGCTCGCGAGCAAGGTCAGGAAACGCTCGCGGCCGACAGCATTGAGCGCGAGATAGGTGCGGCCGAGATCGGCGGCGCGGGCGCGGGCGGCGACGGCGCCGCCTTTCGCATCGAGGCAATCGCGCAGTTGCTGGCGCAACCGATCGAGGTCGTCGCGCGGCAATTCCGGCTTCGGCGCCGCGCTACTGATGCGGCCGCGCGAGGCGATGTCACGCCACGCCCAGCGCAGCGATCGCAGGTTGTCGAGCGTGCGATCGACCACACCGTCGATGAATCCCGTGCGTTCGCTCATCGCGTGGAGATTACCGATAAACATGTGTCACGACGAGGGGTGGGCGGCAGATTTTAACCGCTGCAAGACCCTGGGTAGGCATTCAATAATGTCTTCGGCCACCAGACCGGGGCCGAATTCGCGCGCCGCCTCGCCGTGGAGCCAAGCGGCCGCGTTCGCTGCGCGAAAAGCATCCATCCCTTGCGCGAGCAGACCGGCAACCATGCCCGACAGCACGTCGCCGCTGCCGGCGGTCGCGAGGTCGGGTGGGGCGTTGGCGTTGATGGCGGCGCGGCCGTCGGGCGACGCCACGACGGTGTCGGGACCTTTGAGCAAAACGGTGGCGCCGCTTTGCTTCGCGGCGGCGCGGGCACGGGCGAGCTTGTCCCCTGCGAACTTGAACAAGCACGAGAACTCGCCCTCGTGCGGCGTCAACACCGTCGGACCTTCGATCGCGGCAAACAGCGTCTTGGTCTTGCCGGCGAACACGGTGAGCGCGTCGGCGTCGAGCACGACCGCGCGACCGGTCGCGAGCGCGGCAAGAGTGTTGCGGCGCGTCGTGTCGTTGATTCCGGCACCCGGTCCGATCAGCATGGCGTTGCGGCGTCGATCCCTCAGCAAAGAAGCGAACGCGTCCGGTACGACGATGGTTCCCTGGAGCGACGCGGCATAAACGGGCCAGGCTGTGCGGGGCGCCGCCAAGGTTACGAGACCGGCACCGACGCGCGCCGCCGCCCGCGCGCCAAGACGAGCGGCACCGGTCATCTTGGCGCCACCCGCGATCAGTACATGGCCGCGCGTATATTTGTGGCCTTCGAGCTTGGGCCAGGGAAACACATCGAGCCACAGGAGAGGGTCGTTCTCAAAGGTCGTGGCCTCGGTCAGCACCCCCGGGGGCATGCCGATGTCCGCGACGACGACATCGCCGCACAGTGCGCGGCCGGGCATTAATAGGTGGCCGGGCTTCTTCCGGAAGAAGGTCACCGTCAATATGGCGCGCGCCGCCGTGCCGAGGACCGCGCCGGTGGCGCCGTCGATGCCGCTCGGGATGTCGACCGCGACCACCGGCAGATGTGACGTATTAACGGCCTCGATGATCTTTGCAGCCGCGCCCTCAATCGGCCGGACGAGACCGGCGCCGAATAGCGCGACGACGACCAGTTCGGCGCCGTCCAGTAAGGCGGGCGAGGTCGGCTGAACCTTGCCCTGCCACAGACTGGCGTGGTGCGCCGCGGCACCTTTGAGCCTGGCCCGATCGCCCAACAAACCGAGCCGCACGGACCAGCCCGCCGCCGCGAGATGCCGCGCCGCGACGAATCCGTCGCCGCCATTATTGCCCGGCCCGCATAGCACGGCGACGACGCGCGGCTTGATCCAGCGGCGGCAGATCTCGTCCGCAACCGCCTTGCCGGCGTGCTCCATCAGCACGTTCTCCGGCACGCCGGCGGCGACCGAGGCGCGATCTACTGCCGCCATCTCGGTCGGCGTCAGCAGCGCGTTGTCGAGCGGCCCCATGGTTCCATTAGCTTCCTTGACGCGGCGCGGGGCAAGGCTTAGTTGATCGGCGCGGTGGCGGGTGTAGCTCAGTTGGTTAGAGCGCCAGATTGTGATTCTGGATGTCGTCGGTTCGAATCCGATCACTCGCCCCATTCTCTCCCGAGGCAGTCATGAGCGTCACCACCCTCGCCCTGGCCGGGCGGATGAACCAGCTTGGCACCGAATCCGCGTTCGAAGTGCTGGCGCGTGCCGCGGCCCTGCAACGCCAGGGCCGCGACATCATCAATCTCGGCATCGGGCAGCCCGACTTCAGCACCGCGCCGCACATCGTAGCGGCGGCGGAGAAGGCGCTTGCCGACGGGCATCACGGCTACACGCCCGCGAATGGCATACTGCCGCTCCGCGAGGCGGTCGCCGCCGATCTGCATCGCCGCCATGGCGTCACCGTGTCTCCGGAGTGTGTACTCGTGGTGCCAGGCGGCAAGGTGACGATGTTCTTCGCCATGCTGATGTTCGGCGAGCCTAGCGCGGAGATCATCTATCCGAACCCCGGCTTTCCGATCTACGAAAGCGTCATCAAATTCTCCGGCGCCAAGCCGGTGCCGATGGCGCTGCACGAGAGCAAGGGCTTTTCGTTTAACGCCGAGGAAGTGCTGGCGCTGATCACGCCGCGCACGCGGTTACTGATTCTGAACAGCCCGGCCAATCCTACTGGCGGTGCGGTGCCGAAGGCGGAGATCGATAAGCTGGTCGCCGGCCTCGCACGCCAGCCCCACGTCGCGATCCTGTCCGACGAGATCTACGGCGAGATGCTGTATGACGGACAGAGGCATGTCAGTCTGCTGACCTATCCCGAGATCGCCGACCGCGTCATCCTGCTCGACGGCTGGAGCAAGACCTACGCGATGACCGGCTGGCGCCT
>JASHUX010000344.1 GCA_030039775.1 Alphaproteobacteria bacterium
ATGCGCTCCGCCACGCGCGCGGAGACGAACGGCGTCACATCGCCGCCGAGCTGGCCGATTTCCTTGACGAAGCGAGAGGAGATGAATTGATACCGGTCGGCCGACATCAGGAACACGGTCTCAACCGTCGCATTGAGGCGGCTGTTCATGCCCGCCATCTGGAACTCGTATTCGAAATCTGACACGGCGCGCAGGCCGCGGACGATGACCGCCGCGCCCTGCTCGACCGCGAAATGCATCAGCAGATTATCGAATGCCTTGACTTCGATCCGCTTCTGAACGTCGCCGCCATTAATGTGCGCGATCTCTTCCCTGACGATCGCGACGCGCTCGTCGGTCGAGAACAGCGGCCCTTTGCCGATATTCTTGGCGACGCCGATCACCAGCCGATCGACGATCTTCGTCGCGCGCAGGATGATGTCGGTATGACCGTTGGTAATGGGGTCGAAGGTTCCGGGATAAACGCCGACGCGCTCCGTCATGGTTGTTCTCCTGGCGTTGGTTCGGCGCTTCCGTTCCCTTCGGGATCATGCCCGTTGCCCGTTTCTTCGCTTTCGGCCAAATGCGCAACGGAGACGACTCGCTCATCTTCGCCCACCTTGAACACGACAACGCCCTGCGTGCCGCGCCGCGCAATACGGATATCGCCGACCGGCACGCGGATCATCATGCCGCCGTTGGTGACAAGAATGATCTGGTCGTTGGGCCCGACCGGAAACACCGCAACCATCGCGTCCTGGCGCTTTTCGAGCCGCATGTTGACGATGCCCTGTCCGCCCCGCCCGGTGATGCGGTAGTCGTAGGCCGAGCTGCGCACGCCGAAGCCCTTTTCGGTCACGCTCAGCAGGAATTCCTCGCGGCCGTTCAAGTCGGCGAATTGTTCTTCCGAAATAGACGTGCCGGTCTGATCCTCGTCGTCGTCCGGCGCCTCGGCATCGACCTCCTCGCCTGGCGTGCGGCGGCGTTTCGCCGCTTCACCCAGATAGGCGTAGCGGATTTCCGGTTCCGCCTCGACATGCTTCAGGATCGAGAGCGAAATGACTTGATCGTCGCCGAGCAATTTGACCCCGCGCACGCCGACGGAACTTCGTCCGGCGAATACGCGCACATCGTCGACCGCAAAGCGGATGGTCCGGCCACTTCTCGTCGCCAGCAGCACATCGTCCGCCGGCGCGCACACCGCCGCCGCGATCATCCGGTCGTCGGCGTCGTCGCCCTCGAACTTCATCGCGATGATGCCGCTTTGGCGCACATTGCCGAAATCGGTGAGCTGATTGCGGCGCACGGAACCTTTTGCCGTCGCGAACACGACGTTGAACTTGTCCCAGCTGGCCTCGTCCTCGGGCAGCACCATGACCGTGGAGATGCCTTCGCCGGGCGCCAGGTTCGGCAGCAGGTTAATCATCGCCTTGCCGCGCGCCTGCGGCGTGCCGACGGGCAGGCGATAAACCTTAAGCTTATAAACACGGCCGGTGCTGGTGAAGAACAGCATCGGCGCATGGGTCGAGGCGACGAACACCTGGGTGACGAAATCTTCTTTATGTGTCGCCATTCCGGCGCGGCCGCGGCCGCCGCGACGCTGGGCGCGATAGGTCGAGAGCGGCACGCGCTTGATGTAGCCGGCGTGGCTGACCGTGACGACCATGTCCTCGCGCTGGATCAGATCTTCGATATCCGTCTCAAACTCGATATCCTGGATTTCGGTCTTGCGCGGCGTGGCGTATTGCGTCTTGACCTCGACGAACTCCTTGCGTAGCAGCGCCAGCAGCATCGACCGCGAACCGAGGATTTCGAGATGACCCTCGATCTCCTTCACCAGCGCGTCCAATTCTTCCGCAATCTTGCCGCGTTCGAGGCCGGTCAGCCGCTGGAGACGCAAATCGAGGATGGCGCGCGCCTGCTCGTCGGACAAGCGATAGGTGCCGTCGGCCGCGATCCGGCTGCCGCCCTCGCGGTCCTCGACCCGCGCGATTAGCGGCGCCACGGTTCGCGCCGGCCACGGCCGCGCCATCAAATTCGTACGTGCGACCGTCGGGTCCGGTGCCGCACGGATTAGCGCGATAATGGGATCGATATTGGCGACGGCGATCAGTAGGCCGACTAGAATGCGCGCGCGTTCCCGCGCCTTTTCGAGGAGATAGATGGTACGCCGCGTCACCACCTCTTCGCGGAAGGCGAGGAAGGCGGCGATGATGTCGCGCAGCGACATCGTCTCGGGGCGGCCGTGGTTCAACACGACGGAATTGACCGCGAAGCTCGATTGCAGCGGCGTGAAGCGGAACAGCTGCGCCAGCACCACGTCGGCCATGGCGTCGCGCTTCAGTTCGATCACTACGCGCACGCCGTCGCGGTCGCTTTCGTCGCGCAGGTCGGCGATGCCTTCGATCAGCTTTTCGCGCATCGTCTCCGCGATGCGTTCGACCAGCTTCGATTTGTTCACCTGATACGGAATCTCGGTGAACACGATCGCGTCGCGGTCCTTGCGTATTTCCTCGATGTGATGCTTGCCGCGCAGCACGATCGAGCCGCGGCCCAGGCGGTAGGCGGCATGGATGCCTACCCGCCCTAGGATGATCCCGCCGGTCGGAAAATCCGGTCCGGGGATGTGATTCATCAGCTCGTCGTCGGTGATGTTCGGATTATCGAGAAAGGCGCAGCAGGCATCGATCACCTCGCCCAGATTATGGGTTGGAATGTTGGTCGCCATGCCGACGGCGATGCCTTGCCCGCCGTTGACCAGGATGTTCGGGAAGCGCGCCGGTAGGACGCGCGGCTCTTGCCGGCTGCCGTCGTAGTTGGGTTGAAAATCGACCGTATTCTTGTCGATGTCGTCGAGCAGCGCCGCGGCCACGCGGGCGAGCCTGGCCTCGGTGTAGCGGTAGGCCGCGGGCGCGTCGCCGTCCATCGAGCCGAAATTGCCCTGGCCGTCGACCAACGTCAGGCCCATGGAAAAATCCTGGGCCATGCGCACCAGGGCGTCGTAGATCGCGACGTCGCCGTGCGGATGATAATGACCGATGACGTCGCCGACGACCGTTGCGCATTTGCGATAGCCGCGGTTCCAGTCGTTGCCGGTCTCGTACATCGAATAGAGGATGCGGCGATGTACCGGCTTCAACCCGTCGCGCACATCCGGCAGCGCGCGGGCCACGATCACGCTCATCGCGTAATCAAGGTAGGAGCGGCGCATCTCCTCTTCGATAGCGACTGGCGTGATATCGGACGGCGCGATAGGCGGCGGATTGGTGACCAAGTCTGGTGCCTGAAGCGGGGTAGAAACGACGGAAAAAACGCCGGTTTATGCCACCGGCGTCACACGGATTTAATGTAGTGATTTTTGGGCCCGCACACAACGAAAGAGGCGCCGAATCGGAACCGATTCCTGTCCGCTTCCGTGAAATTTTTACCGTTCAAAAACAGTAATTTGTCGCGGATGCTTAAACTGAAACTGCGCCTCTTCCCGGCGCCAGTCTCGCGTGCGTGATTTCGCGCCCCCTAAAAAGGGATTTCGTCGTCCAAATCGCGGCCGCTCCGCGATCCGCCGCCACGGTTTCCGCCCCCGCCGCCGAATCCGCCGCCTGCGCCCGCCGGCTCTTCCTCGGCATAGTCGCCGCCACCCCCGCCGCCACGGCTATCGAGCATGGTAAGTTCGCCGCGAAAGCGCTGCAGCACCACTTCGGTGGTGTAGCGTTCCTGCCCTTCCTTGTCGGTCCACTTGCGGGTCTGCAACGCGCCTTCGATGTAGAGCTTCGCGCCCTTCTTCACATACTTCTCGACCACCTCGGTGAGCCGATCGTTGAAGATAACCACGCGGTGCCATTCGGTGCGCTCGCGGCGCTCGCCCGAGGCTTTGTCGCGCCAGTTCTCCGACGTCGCGAGCGTGAAGTTCGCGATGCGCGTACCGTCGTTGGTCGAGCGGATTTCCGGGTCTCGGCCCACGTTCCCGACGAGGATGACTTTGTTGACGCTTCCGGCCATGCGGACGCTCCCCTTTTGATCCAAGTTAACAAGAGAACAAATTTAGAACATTTGCAAGTACAAAATCACGCCGCCGCTTCGTCCAAACGGGTCATGACTCCGATAAAATAGCATCGCGAGCGTGTCGCGAACTGCTGAAAACGGGGGCTGTCCGGGAGGCACGCAAATTCCCGGGCAAACGGCCGATAATAAAACAGCATGCGCTCGACCATACGGCGGCGGCGTCCTTCGTCCGCAATGCAGGATTCGTGAACATGACGGTGATGTCGCGGAAGGACGCGAGCGTCAAACCATGGTCGTCCGCGAGAGCCGCGAACTCCTGCGACACCCTCTCCGGCGCCCAGGGAAACGAATCGGCCGTCACGAAATGGCCACCCGGCGCCAGTACACGGGACACTTCCGCGATGAAAGCGGGCCTGACGAAAAAATTATCGCCTCGATGTTGAATATCACATCGACGCTTCCAGACCCAAATGGCAGGTGTGCCCCATCCGCTTGAAGGTAAATGGCGACGGGATCACGCGCCCGGGCATGGCGCAACGCCGGCAGCGAGCGGTCGAGGCCAATCGCATGCAGGGGCGCCAAGGCGCGGCGGACATGCGCCAGTCCGCCGCCGCGCCCACAGCAAATCTCCAATAGGGTTTGCGGCGCGACGTCGGGAGCCGCGGTGCGCAGCGCCTTTAACGCTTCGGCATAGAGCTGAATCTGATGGGGCTCGTTCGGCGCGACGCGCGCGACCGCCTCATCCACCGGCGCATAACCATAATTGGCGGTCGAAAATTCTCGCCAATACGCGCTGCCATAGGCGCGATCGTAGAACGCGGCCATGACTCGGGCATGCGCCTCCCTGCCGAGACGCTTGCGAATCATCCCTTCAATGCTGCGGAGCACGGTTACCGGCCGCGCCGAAGCCCGGACATCGCATTCTCCCCAAACCCCTGCCCCAATCTCGACCGACCTTACCCCATGCGCATCACTGGTTCACCTCCTCCAGACGCAACCGGGTAACGCGCGGACCGAAGCCCCCCATGGTGATCGCGACGACGACCATACAGGCCGCAATCAGCACGAACACGCCCGTGGTGCCGAACCGGCCTAGGGCAAACGCGATAATGAAGGCCGTGAAAATTGCGCTGAACCGGCTCCACGAATAGACGAAGCCGACCGCCTGGGCGCGGATCCGGGTCGGATAAAGCTCGGTCTGATAGGCGTGGAAGGAGAACGACATCCAATTGTTGGACAGCGTGACCAGGATGCCGAAGACGAGAATGCCGGCGGCGCCGGTCATTTGCGAGAAGGCGAGGCCGAACACCGCAATGCATAGTGCCGCTATCGCGATCTGCGCCTTGCGCTCGAACCGGTCTGAAATCCGCAGGAACAGCAGCGGTCCGACCGGGTTCGCGATCGCGATGATGAAGGTGTAGAGCAGCGACCGCGTGACGTCGATGCCGTGGGAGATCAGGAACTGCGGCACCCAGCTCGCGAAACCGTAATAGCCGACGGTCTGAAACAGGTTGAAGATCACGAGAATAATGGTGCGGCCGAGATACGGGCGCTGCCAGATCTCAAGCCACGAACCGGCGACGCGCTCGCTCTCGCCCGCCACCGCTTGCGGCGGCGGCAAATTCTGTCCCGTCTCGGCTTCGGTGCGGCGTTCGAGATCGGACATGAGGCGATCGGCCTCGGCGCCGTACCCGCGTTGCGCCAACCAGCGCGGCGATTCCGGCAAGCCGAGCCGAATCCACCACACGAAGATCGCGCCGGTCGAGCCGATCAACACCACAATGCGCCAGCCGTCGAAACCGGCGACCGTCGTCGGTACCAGAAGATATGACAGCAGCGCCACCACGGGCACCGCCAGGAACATCACGAATTGATTGTGCGCGAAGGCGGCGCCGCGCCGGTCCTTCGGCACCAGCTCCGACACGTAGGCGTCGCTGTTGACGAACTCGACGCCGATGCCGACCGACGCGATGAAGCGCCACAATAATAGACCGGTTGCGGTGTGCTGGAACGCCATCACCACGGTGGCGACCGAGTACCATAAGAGCGCGAACGTAAAGATCGAGCGGCGCCCGAACCGGTCGCTCAGCGGCGTGAAGGCGATGGTGCCGATGAACATGCCGGCGAACAGGGCCGCGACAAAACTGGCGACGCCTTGCAGGCCGAAGAACATGCTGCCCGCGCCGCCGAAGATGCCCGATTTCACGAGGCCCGGCGCGACATAGGCGGTGAAGAAGATGTCGTAAAACTCAAAGCAGCCGCCGAGCGAGATCAGGGTGACGAGGCGCCGCGTGCTCGGCGAATTGGGCAAGCGGTCGAGCCGCGCGGCAATCGTCGCGGTTTCAATGGCCATGCGTTCCCCCTGAATATTTTTTGTTCCCGTAAATCTATGGCCGCGTCATCGACCTGTCATCCAAAAGCGGCGCTATTTCTCCAGCATGCCCGCCTTGTGTCGCCCTTCATAGAGGCGCTCGCGGTACTCTACATATTTCGAGTCGCCCAAAAGGGCTTGTCGCCGGAACGCCTCGATAGTCTTAGCGGTGGTTTCCGGCAATGCCAGATAACGCGCCAACATCTCGCGAGCCTCAAAGTCCTTGCCGGACAGCGCTAGCGCTGCCGTCAGATAATATCGGACGCTGCCGTAATTCGGATTTACCTCTAGCTCTCGGCGAAATTCGGAAATGGCTTGGTCGTAACGACCCATCTGAAAGTAAGCCGTGCCCTTTTGCCCAATCCAGACGTAGCGCTGCGGATCATTCGGACTTAGCAGAAGTGCCTTGTCGTCGCAGGCAATCGCACTTTCCGGTTGGACCACGTACAAATAGATGACGCACAGATTGGTGTAGGCATCCATCTGGCTCGGGTTGAGGGCAATTGCCTTCTCCGCAAAGACCTTCGCTTCCTCAAATTTACGAAGCGCCACCAGGGCACCGGCTTTAGCGACATTCGCGTCGGGACTTTTCGGATCGACCGATAGGGCCCGCGACGCCAGTTCGTCGGCACGCGCCGCGTCATCCGCCGGATCGGTGCTGCGCGTCGTGGCGACGCGCACAAAATACTTTGCGGCCAGGGTCGTGAGCGCTGGAACGTCGTTTGGGTCACGCGCCAGCGCGTCCTCGCACACGCGATAAACTGCGTCACCCTCTTTTCCCGTTGGTCGTGACCACGCTGTAACTTGGCAGCGCAGCCCTAACTCTTGCGCGCCTGGGTTACCGGAATTCGTCTTTTCAAGACGGGCTGCTTCGATGTCGGCAAGCTGAATTTGCAACGTGCGCGCGAGGCGCGTGACGATTTCGTCCTCGGTTTGCAGCAGGTCGGTCTTGTCCGTATCGAATTCCTCGGCCCAGAGATGCGCGCCGGTCTCGGTATCGACGAGCTGCGCATTGGTGCGGATGCGCGTGTCGGTCGGCTGGATCGAGCCTTCGAGAGCGTAATGGACGCCTAAATCTTTGCCGATCTGTTTTACGTCGGTCGGCTTGCCTTTGTAGGTGAAGGCGGTATTGCGCGCGATGACGAAGCTGCCGGGGATGCGCGCGATGTAGGTCGTGAGTTGGTCGGTCAGCACGTCGGCGAGATAATCCTGCTTCGGATCGCCGGAAAGGTTCTGGAACGGCAGCACCACGATCGAGAGTCGCGGCCTTTCCTCCTCCGGCAGTCCCGCCTTGGGGGCGCAGGCGCGGCAGATCAATCCTCAGCTCACGCTCACATGGGAGCAGGCGGTATT
>JASHUX010000345.1 GCA_030039775.1 Alphaproteobacteria bacterium
CGAAGCGGATCCCGACATATTGTGCCTGCAAGAAACCAAGACGCCGGACGAGCATTTTCCGCGCGAGGCGTTCGCGTCGCTGGGCTACGAACACCAACTCGTCCACGGCATGAAATCGTACAACGGCGTCGCGGTGATCTCGCGGATTCCGTTCGATAGCCACGGCACGCAAAGCTGGTGTGAGCGCAAGGACTGCCGGCACGGTCACGTCACGCTGGCGAACGGAATCGAGCTGCACGACATCTACGTTCCGGCGGGCGGCGACGTTCCCGACCCCGATGAGAACCCAAAATTTAAGCACAAGCTCCAATTCCTCGACGAGGTGACGGCGTGGTTCAAAGCGGAGCGCCGCGCAACCAAGCCGATGGTGCTGGTCGGCGACCTCAACATCGCGCCGCTCGAAAACGACGTCTGGGCGCACAAGCAACTGCTCAAGGTCGTGAGCCACACGCCGATCGAGGTGAAGCGACTCAAAGCGTTGCAGAAATCGTCGCGCTGGGTCGACGCGGTGCGTCATTTCGTGCCGGCCAGCGAAAAACTTTATACGTGGTGGAGCTATCGCAACATCGACTGGGCCAAGTCCGACCGCGGTCGCCGGCTCGACCATATCTGGGTGACGCCGCCGCTGAAGGACCGGCTCATCGGCGCGAACGTGCACCGCGAGGCGCGCGACTGGGACCTATGCTCCGACCACGTCCCGGTGGTGATGCGCCTCGCGAGCTAGCCCCGGTTCATCCGGTTATCGACCAGGTCCTTGACCACGCCGGGATCGGCGAGGGTCGTGACATCGCCGAGTTGGTCGTGCTCGTTAGCGGCGATCTTGCGCAGGATGCGGCGCATGATCTTGCCGGAGCGCGTTTTGGGCAGGCCCGGCGCCCATTGGATCAGATCGGGCAGCGCGATCGGCCCGATTTCCTTCCGCACCACGCCGAGCAGCTCCTTGCGCAATTCCTCGCTGGGCTGAACGCCGAGCTTGAGGGTGACATAGGCGTAAATGCCTTGCCCCTTGATGTCGTGCGGATAGCCGACCACCGCGGCCTCGGCGACCTTCGGATCCGCGACCAGCGCGCTTTCGACCTCGGCGGTGCCGATGCGATGGCCCGAGACGTTGATGACGTCGTCGACGCGGCCGGTGATCCAGTAATAGCCGTCCTCGTCGCGGCGCGCGCCGTCGCCGGTGAAGTATTTGCCGGGATACGCAGAGAAGTAGGTCTCGATGAAGCGCTTATGGTCGCCGAACACGGTACGCATCTGGCCCGGCCAGGAATCGGCGATGCAGAGATTGCCCTCGCAAGGGCCGTCGAGAACCTTGCCATTGGCGTCGACGATCTCCGGCTTCACGCCGAAGAACGGCCGCGTCGCGGAGCCGGGTTTCAACGCCGTGGCGCCGGGCAGCGGCGTGATGAGGATGCCGCCGGTTTCGGTCTGCCACCAGGTATCGACGATGGGCACGCGGCTGTCGCCGACGACGCGGTAATACCAGAGCCACGCCTCGGGATTGATCGGCTCGCCGACCGAACCGAGCAACCGCAGCGATTTGCGCGAGGTCTTTTTCACCGGCCCTTCGCCTTCGCGCATCAGCGCGCGGATGGCGGTCGGTGCGGTATAGAAAATGTTGATCTTGTGCTTGTCGATGATCTGCCAGAATCGCGAACTGTCGGGGTAATTCGGCACGCCTTCGAACATCACCGTGGTGGCGCCGTTGGCGAGCGGGCCATAGACGATGTAGCTGTGCCCCGTCACCCAGCCGACATCGGCGGTGCACATGTAGATGTCGCCGTCGTGGTAATCGAACACGCATTGATGCGTCATTGAGGTGAAGACGAGATAGCCGCCGGTGGTGTGGAGCACGCCCTTCGGTTTTCCGGTCGAACCCGAGGTGTAGAGGATGAACAGCGGGTCTTCGGCACTCATCTCGGTGGGCGGGCAATCGTCGCTCGCCTTTGCCATTTCGTCGTCCCACCAACGGTCGCGGCCCGCGACCCAGCCGACGTTCTCGCCCGTGCGCTTGTAGACCAGCACCGTCTTCACTTCGGGACATTGCTGCAGCGCTTCGTCGACGCTGGCCTTTAGCGGGATCTTGCGGTTGCCGCGCAGCCCTTCGTCCGCCGTGAGCACGATGGTCGAGGCGCAATCCTTGATGCGCCCCGCAATGCTTTCCGGCGAGAAGCCGGCGAAGATCACGGAATGGACCGCGCCGATCCGGGCGCAGGCCAGCATCGCGTACGCCGTCTCCGGAATCATCGGCATATAGATCGTGACGCGGTCGCCTTTCTTGACGCCCAGGGTCGTCAGCACATTGGCGAGGCGGCATACATTCTGGTGCAGCTCCGCGTAAGAGACGTGCTTCGAATCCTTCGGATCGTCGCCTTCCCATAGGATCGCGGTCTGGTCGGCGCGGAGCGCCAAATGCCGGTCGATACAGTTGTAGGCCACGTTGAGGGTGCCGTCCTCGAACCATTTAATGCTGACGTCGCCGTCGAAGCTGGTGTTTTTCACCTTGGTGTAGGGCTTGACCCAATGCAGCCGCTTGCCGTGCTCGCCCCAGAACTTGTTGGGGTCGGCGATCGACGCCGCGTACATCGTCTTGTACTTGGCGTCGGAAACCCAGGCGTGACTCAATACCGATTCCGGCACCGGGAAGAGCGTATCGGGCATAGCGGCAGCTCCCTTACATCGATTGCCGCGAATGTAGGCCCCCAGGGAAATCGCTGACAAGCACTCGCTGTCGCGAACGGCGCGCGGCCGTCACGTGCCGGCGCCGACGACCTTGTCCAATGCGGCGAGAAAGCGCTTCCGTTCGGCGGACGCCGAAACGCGATAGCGGTGCCATTCCGCGCCGGCATGCAGATCGGCGTATAGGCCCAACGGGTCTTGGTGGAAATGCGCCAGCGCCTTGCCCTTGCGATAGAAATAACCGGGGCGCCGCTCCGTCACGCGGTCGCGTTTGCGGATCGCCGTGAACAGCGGTTCGAGTTCGTCGAGCGCGGCGCCCTTGGCATGCTCCATCGCGCGAATTGTGATGCGCCCGCAGCGGCGATACAAGGATGCCGATCAGGGAGGACATCATGCGGCTTGAAAACAAAGTGGCGATCGTGACCGGCGGCGGCTCGGGTTTCGGCGAGGCGATCGCCAAGCGGTTCGCCGAGGAAGGCGCCAAGCTCGTGGTCAACGACATCGCCGACGCAGGCGGCCAGCGCGTCACCGGCGAGATCGAGCGCGCGCACGGCCAAGGCGCCGCGATCTATGTACATGGCGACGTGTCGAAGAACGTCGACATGGCGGCGCTGGCGAAAGCGGCGCTCGATCGCTTCGGGCGCATCGACATCATGGTCAACAACGCGGGCACGACGCACAAGAACGGGCCGATGCTCGACGTACCGGAAGAGATGTTCGACCGCGTGTTCGCGGTCAACGTCAAATCGATCTATCTCTCGGCGCTGCACATGGTGCCGCCGATGCGCAAACAAGGCAGCGGCGTCATCATCAACACGGCATCCACGGCGGGCCTCCGCGCGCGGGGCGGCCTCACCTGGTATTGCGCCTCCAAAGGCGCGGCGGTGATGGCGACCAAGTCGATGGCGCACGAGCTGGCGCCGAACAACATCCGCGTCAACGCGCTGTGTCCGGTCGCAGGCGAGACGCCGCTACTGCCGATGTTCATGGGCGGCGACACGCCGGAAATTCGTGCGCGGTTCCTGTCGTCGATTCCGATGGGCCGTTTCGCCCAGCCGCGCGATGTCGCCAACGCCGCGCTCTATCTCGCCTCGGACGAGGCCGACTTCATCACCGGCGTGGCGTTCGAGGTCGACGGCGGCCGGTGCATTTAGACTTAGGCGCGGCCTTCGATGCCCATGAGCTGCGACAGCTTGGCGGGATCGGCGAGTAAAGGCGCGCTGGCGCCGTCATAGACGACCCGACCGCGGTCCAGCACCATCGCCTTGGCGCAGACGCCGAGCGCGAGCTTGGCGTGCTGTTCCACCAGCAAGATCGCGACATCGTCGTCGCGGCACAGTTTCTCGATCCCGGCCAGCACCGCGTCGACGATCACGGGCGCCAACCCTTCGAGCGGCTCGTCCATCAGCACGATCGACGGATCGCTCATGAGCGCGCGGCCGATCGACAGCATCTGCTGCTCGCCGCCCGAAAGCTGAATGCCGAAATGGTGACGGCGCTCGGCCAAGCGTGGAAACAACTCGTAGACGCGCTCGACGGTCCAGCGCCGCTTGCCGCCGCCGCGTGGCGACGCGACGTCGAGATTCTCGGCGACCGTGAGCGAGCGGAACACCTCGCGCTCTTGCGGCACCCAGCCGAGACCGAGCCGATTGCGCCGATACGGCGCTGTGCGCGAGATATCGCGGCCGGCGAAGTTGATGGTGCCGCCATGCAGCGTGGTGTGGCCCATCACGGTGCCGAGCAGCGTCGATTTGCCGACGCCGTTTCGGCCGAGGAGCGCCAGCGTCGCCTTCGCCGGAAGATCGAGCGACACGCCGTCGAGTACCACGGTCTCGCCGAACCCGGCGCGGACATTGTCCAGCGTGAGACCGTCGCTCATCGCCCGCCTCGCTCGCCCAGATAAACCTCGCGGACGCGCGAGTCGGCGGCGATTTCCTGCGGCGTGCCCTCGACCAGAATCGCGCCCTGGTCCAACACCGTGATGCGCCGCGCCAAACGGAACACCAAATCCATGTCGTGCTCGATGATGAGCAGCGCCAGGTCGGCGGGCAGGCTTTCGATGACGTCGACGATGATGCCGCTTTCGGCCGAGGGCACGCCGGCCGCCGGCTCGTCGAGCAGCAGCACTGTCGGCTCCAGGCCGAGCGCCACGGCGATCTCGACGAGGCGTTGACGGCCATAGGGCAGTTCGCGCACGAGCCGCGACGCGTCGTCGGCGAGGCGCAGCCGTTCCAAGAGCGCGTAGGCGGCGAGCAATACGTCGCGATGCGAGCCCGCCGGCCGGAACAGGCCGCCGGCGAGACCGCGATGCTCGCCGATCGAGAGACAGACATTTTCCAGCACGGAGAGGCCGCGGAACAGCGTGTTGATCTGAAACGTGCGGCCGAGGCCGCGCTTGACCCGCTGTTCCTGCGCCAGCGCGGTGACGTCGGCCCCGCCCAGCAGGATCGTGCCGGCGCTCGGCGTCAGCGCGCCTGTGACGAGATTGATGAAGGTGGTCTTGCCGGCGCCGTTGGGCCCGATCAGCGCGTGGCGCGCGCCGGGCTCGAGCCGGAAATCGACGTGCCGCGTCACCCGCAGCGCGCCGAAGCTGCGCTCCAGCCCGCGGGTTTCGAGTGCCGCGGCGATGTCGCTCATTTCCGCACCAGGCGTGCGGCGCGCTCGATCAGGCCCAGGATGCCGCCGCGCGCGAACAGCACGATCGCCAACAGGAAAATGCCGATCCAGAAATACCAATAAGTCGGGTCGGCCTGCGCGAAGCGATCCTGCAGGATCATGTAGATCGGCACGCCGAGAAAGGCGCCGTAGAGCCGCCCGAGCCCGCCGATGATGAGCATGATCACCACCGCGCCCGAGCGCTCGAAGCTCAGCGCGTCGAGCGCCACCAGCGAGGTCGTCTCCGCCAAGAGCGCACCGGCGACGCCGCACAGCGCGGCGGAAATCACGTAGGCCGTGAGGCGGCGGCGGAACACCGGCGAGCCGATCGCGTGCATGCGCGCCTCGCTTTCGCGAATCCCGGTCAGCGTCCGGCCGAACGGCGAATAGACGATGATGCGTACCGCGAGCCAGCCGAGGAACAACAGGACGAGGCAATAGATGTACGCGGTCTGGCCGTAGAGATCGAAATCGAAGATTCCGAGGATCGGCGAAATCACCATCCCTTGGAGGCCGTTGGCGCCGCCGGTGACGCTGGTCGCCTTGTTGGCCGCCTCGCCTAGCATCACCGCGACGATCAGCGTCAGCATCAATTGCGTGAGGCCGCTGGTGCGCAGCACGACGAAGCCGGACACCAGCCCGACCAACGCCGCGGCCGCCGCGCCGATCACCACTAGAGTCAGCGGCTCGGTCCAGCCATGGGCCGACACGATGCCGCAGACATAAGCGCCGCTGCCGAAAAACGCCGCTTGGCCCAAGGTGATAACGCCGCCATAGCCGAGGATCAGGTCGGTCGCGAGCGCGAACAGAATGGCGATGAACACCTGCGCGCCGAGCTGGAGATAATCGGGGAAAGCGAAATAGCCGGCGATCGCGACCAGCCACGGGATTGCTTCATACGAACGCGGCCGATGACGCCGGGCGAGCAAGCGCACGGCCTCAGGCAGCGGTCGGTCGTGCGGCGGCGGCGCGACAACCGCGGCAAGCGGTGTGTCGCTCACGCGCGGCCGATCTGGCCGAACAGGCCTTTCGGACGCACCAGCAGAATCACCAGCGTCAACGCATAGATGAAGAACGAGCCGAATTCCGGCACCAGGTATTTGAACGCGGTATCGGCGACGCCCAGCAACAGCGCCGCGAAGAACGGGCCGCGAATGGTGCCGAGCCCGCCGACCGCGACGACGATCAGGAACAGGATCAGATTGTCGAGCGCGTAGCCGGGGAATACCGGCAGAAGCTCCGCGCCGAGCGCGCCGCCGAGCGCCGCAAGGCCGGTGCCGAGCGCGAAGGTGAAAGAGAACAGGCTCGACGTGTCGATGCCGACCGACTGGGCCATGCGGCGGTTGTCGACCGCGGCGCGGATCTTGGCGCCGAGGCGCGTGCGATCGAGACCCAGCCACAGCAGCGTCACCAATACCGCGCCGGCGACGATGATAAAGGCGCGATAGGTCGGGAAGTCACGGCCGATCAGCTCGACTTGCCCCGCGAGATAGGGCGGCGGATGCATCGGCGCTTGTTCCGAGCCCCAGATGTACTTGGCGCCGGCGATCGAAATGAAGACCAGCGCGATGGTCATCAGCACCTGGTCGAGCTCGTCGCCGCCATAGAAGCGGCGGTAGAGCGTGCGCTCCAACGCGACGCTACCGGCGCCGACCACGATTGCGGCGATCGCTACCGCAAGCGGAAACGGCACGCCGTAGTCGTTGAACAGCGTGGTCATCACGTAGCCGCCCGCCGCCGCGAACACGCCGTGCGCCAGATTGACGAAACCCATCAATCCCATGGTTACGCTAAGGCCGACCGAGATGAGATAGAGCACCATCGCGAACGCGACGCCGTGGAACGCGATGCTGATGACGGCGGAAAAGACGTCCGCCATGGTCAGAAGGTCTGGCTGCGGGCGGCGCAATCGCCGGAGGTCACGCACTCGCGATGATGCTTCAAGCCCCAATGCACCGACGGGAACGCCAGTTCGGACCAGGGCAGCTCGTCCCAGCCGAACAGTCTGGCCTCAAGCGTCTCATGGCCGGCGGCGAATTCCGGCGCGTCGAGATGGGCACGATAAATGAGCTGAATCTGACTAAGGCGCGGCACGTCGTACACCGCGAGCAGATGGTCGATGACGATGCGGGCGCGCGCCTCTTCCCAAGCCTCGCGCATCGCGCCGGCCGCGGCGCTTTCATTCTCCTCGAGATAGCCCGCCGGCATGGTCCAAAAGCCGCGGCGGGGCTCGATGGCGCGGCGGCACAACAGAAATTGGTCCCGCCACGTCACGACCGCGCCGACCACGATCTTGGGATTCTGGTAGTGGATGAAACCGCAATCGCGGCACACCAACCGCTCGCGGTTGTCCCCTTCGGGAACGGCGCGATGAATCGGTCCTTGAAGCGGAGTGCCGGTCTCGGGCATGCGCCGATGGATAGCCCGTGCCGTTCGCCCCGACAAGGCCGGCACGGTTATCGCGCGAGCGCCGCCACGCCTGGGAGGATACGGCCTTCGAGCCACTCGAGGAACGCGCCGCCCGCGGTCGAGACATAGGTCATGTCGCCGGTGACGCCCGCCGCGGCCAACGCCGCCACGGTGTCGCCGCCGCCCGCGATGCTGGCGAGCTTGCCGGCGCGAGTGAGTAGTGCCGCCGCCCGCGCCACGGCGATGGTGCCACGGTCGAAGGGCTCGGTCTCGAAGGCACCGAGCGGACCGTTCCAAACCAGCGTGCGGCATTCGCGAAGACGCGTCTCAATCGCGGCCACCGTCCTTGGTCCGACATCGAAGATCATCTGATGCGGCGGCACGCGGTCGACCGCGACGGTCTGTGTCGCGACGCCGGCCTTGAGCTCCGACGCGACCACGGCGTCGATCGGCAGCACAACGACACGGCCTTGCGTATTGGTGCTGCGCAGCAGGTCGCGCGCGACGTCGATCATGTCGTGTTCGGCAAGCGACTTCCCGACCGCGATGCCCTCGGCCAGGAGCAGCGTATTGGCCATGGCGCCGCCGATAATCAGGAAATCGACCTTATCGAGCAGATGCTGCAACAGCTCGAGCTTGGTCGAGACCTTGGCGCCGCCCACGATCGCGGCGACGGGATGTTCGGGCGCGCCCAGCGCGCGGTTCAGCGCCTCGAGCTCCGCCTGCATCAACCGCCCGGCATAGGCCGGCAGCAGATGCGCCACGCCCTCGGTCGAAGCGTGCGCGCGATGCGCCGCCGAGAACGCGTCGTTGACGTAGATGTCGCCGAGCTTGGCGAGTGCCTTGGCGAAATCGGTATCATTCGCCTCTTCGCCTTTGTGGAAACGCGTGTTCTCGAGCAACAGGATTTCGCCCGGCTTCAGCGCTTCGACCGCACGATCGGCCTCTGGGCCGACGCAGTCGCCGGCGAAATGAACCGGGCGGTCGCCGAGCGCCCGTTGCAGCGCCGGCACCAGCGGCTTCAACGATTCCTCCGGGTCGGGTTTGCCTTTGGGCCGACCGAAATGCGACAGCACGACGACGCGGCCGCCTTTGTCGGCCAGCTCGGCGATGGTCGGCGCCAGACGCTCGATCCGGGTGGCGTCCTCGACCTTGCCGTCCTTCATCGGCACGTTGAGATCGGCGCGTAACAGCACGCGCTTATTCTTCACATCGACCTGGTCGATGGTGGCAAAATTCGTCACCGCGGCGGATCCTCTTGGTGGGTTTCTCAGGCGTCGCTGGTCGGAACCCAGGGAATGCGCGCGACCTCGATGCCGTCGTCGGAGAGCGCCTCGGACTCGGCATCGGTCGCCTCGCCGTAAATGCCGCGCGACGGGGCTTCGCCGTTATGGATCTTGCGCGCCTCCTCGGCGAAGCGCGGCCCGACGTGCTCGCAATTGGTTTCGACATAGCGCCGCATCTGCTGCAAGGTGCGACGGAATTCAGCCGGTGTCGGCGGACGCTCCGGCATCGCCGCCGGCGACGGAGCCGGGGCCGGGGCCGGTTGCACCACCACGTCGCCGCGCGACTTGCCGAGACGGGGTGCCATCGGCGCCTTCTCGATCTTGTTCGAGCCGCATTCCGGGCACGCGATCTCGCCGCGCCCATGCTGCCGCTTATAGGCGGCGTTGTCGCGAAACCAAGCCTCGATCTCGTGGCCCTTGTCGCAGCGGAGGGTGAAAAGAATCATTGCGTTACAATTCCGTGCTTCTGTTTATAGCATACCATGAATTTCACAATGCCGTCCGATGGAACCCGCCAAGGTTAACGTTCATACCTACGACTCGCCCGGATCTGCATGGGTGCGTCGGTTTGCGCCAACGATCGCGCCGGGCGGGCGGGTGCTCGACCTGGCGGCCGATCAGGGCCGCCACACCAAGCTCCTGTTGGCTCTAGGATTTAGGGTGGTCGCCGCAGACCGCAAGACCGAAGCGCTGCACACCCATTTCGATGCCGACCCGCGATGCGAGATCGCCGACATCGATCTCGAGAACGGCGCGCTGTGGCGGCTCGGCGGCGGCTTCGACGGCATCGTTGTGTCGCTCTATCTGCACCGGCCGCTGTTCCCGGACCTGATTGCCGCGCTCGCCCCGGGCGGCGTGTTGATCTACGAGACTTTCATGGTCGGCAACGAGCGGTTCGGCCGCCCGACCAATCCACATTTCCTCTTGAAGCCCAACGAATTGTTCGAGGTGTCTTCCGCCGACCTCGCCGTCATCGCCTTCGAGCAGGGCGAAGTGACGGAGCCGAAACCCGCGATGATGCAGCGGATCGCCGCGGTAAACGGCCTGTTGACTCGCGTCGTTTAACCTATTCCGCCGCGAGCGGGCTACGCGCGGGCGGTGCGAATGGTCGATCGTGCGACAGCGACGGTACCGCGCGTCGTGCTTCCATGACCTTCGCGGTATCAATCGTCGCGGCGATCACGCCCGGCCCGTCTTCCGCCTCGGCGAGAATCTCGCCCCACGGCGCCACGATAAGGGAGTGGCCGTACGTCTTGCGGCCGCCGGCATGCTCGCCGCTTTGCGCGGGCGCGAACACGAAACAGAAATTCTCGATCGCACGCGCCCGCATCAACACGTGCCAATGCGCGCGGCCCGTCGGCACGGTAAAGGCCGATGGAATCGTCAGGAACGACGCACCGGCCTGCGCCAGCGCGCGGTACAAGTCGGGAAAGCGGAGATCGTAGCAAACCGTCATGCCGAGCCTGCCCCAAGGCAATTCGGCGATCACCGCGGCGCCGCCGGGGCGATAGGATTTCGATTCCCGCCGGCTCTCGCCGGTCGGCAAATCGACATCGAACATGTGAATCTTGTCGTAACGCGCGGCGATGCCGCCATCGGGCGCAATCATGAACGAGCGGTTGGCGAGCAGCGGCTCGTTCTCGAGCTTCACCACGACCGAGCCGAGCAGAAACCAAGCACCTGTCTCGCGCGCAAGATCGCGGCAGGCGGCCAGCATGGCATGGTCGGGTTCGGTCTTCGCCTTGGCAAACACTCGTTCCCGCTGCGGTTCCATCATGTCGCTGACTTCGGGCGTCATGATCAGATCGGCACCCCGGTCGCGGGCGCGGTGCGCCAGCTCGCGCACCGCCGCTATGTTGGGTTCGACCTCGGCGGCCGAGCAAAGTTGGAGGCAGGCGGCGGTGAAGCGGCCGCTCACGCGGTGCGGCCCAATTTCCGGTCGAGCGCGCCCGACTGCTCCAACGCGAAAAGATCGTCGGAGCCCCCGACATGCTCGCCATCGATGAAGATTTGCGGCACGGTCATGCCGCCGCCCGAACGCTCGATCATCTCCTCGCGCTTCGCACTGTCGGCATCCACGTCGATGTCGGTGAACGGCACGCCTTTTTTGTTCAGAAGCGCGCGGGCACGGGCGCAATAACCGCACCATTGGGTAGTGTAGAGTTCGACCTTCGCCATGAACGGTCCCCGATTACCGTCCTAATGTAATGCGGAATCGGGTGATTTGGAATTGGCGGCGATATACTGCAGCTATTCGGTCCAAGGCGCTTGGATCGTTGGCTTGGCGAAGTAATAACCCTGAAGGAGCTGCACGCCTTCGCGGCGTAAGATCGCCGCCTGCTCTTTGTTCTCGACGCCCTCGGCGACGGTGGCGAAGCCGAGACCGTGCGCGATGCCGACGAGGTGACGCAGAAATACCTGGTTATCGATCTTATCGGCGAGATCGGCGACGAACGACGCGTCGATCTTGACCGTGTCGCAGGCCAGCACCTGCAGATGACGCAGTGAGGTGAAGCCGACGCCGAAATCGTCGATAGCGACGCGGCAACCGAGCGCGTGCAGCGCCTCGACGAAGCGCGCGCACTCTTCGATGTCGCTAAGGGCGGCGGTCTCGGTAATTTCGACCACGAGCTGGCGCGCCACGTCGGGCCGGTCGCGCAGCAGCCGGGTGATGGCGCGAAGCCACGACCGGTCGGTCGCGGTGACGCCGGAAATGTTGAAGCCGAGGGTGACGCCCGAATGGGCCGCGGCCTCTCGTACTGCGCGCTCCATGACATAACGGTCGATCGTGCGCACGAAGCCCAAATGCTCGATCACCGGAATGAATTGCGCGGCCGCAACCGGCTTCCCGTCCTCGCCGATCATGCGCAGCAGGCATTCGTAGTAATCGACCTTGCCGGGTTGGTCCGACGCGACCACTGGCTGATACGCGAAGACCAACCGGTCTTCCTTGAGCGCGCGCTGGACGCGCTCGCCCATCGCCATGTCGGCGCGGTGCTTGAGACGCTGCTCCTCGGAGAGGGCATAGGAGGTGTAGCAATCGCGACCGGCGCGCTTCGCTTCAGTCAGCGCGTGCTCGGCACGGTTCATGATTTCCTGGGCCACTTTTCCCTGTTCGGGAAAAGTCGCGGCGCCGAGCGAGACCGTCGCATAGACCGGACCGGCGGCGGTACGCACCGGCTCTTGATTGATCGCGGTAAGAATACGCTCCGCGGCGACGTTGATGTGATCCTCGGCGCATTCGGCTAGCACGATGCCAAACCGGTCGGCGCCGACGCGTCCGAGCACATCGCTGGCGCGCAGCGTCAATTCGAGGCGGTTGCCGATCTCAATCAGGACCGCGTCGCCGACATCCTCGCCGAAACTGTCATTGACGTTGCCGAGCTTGTCGACGCCCACCACGAGATAGCCGCCGGGCCGACCCGTACGCAGGCTCGCCGTCACGGCGTAGTCGAGCGCCTCGCGCAGCCGCAGGCGATTAAAGAACCCGGTGAGCTCGTCAACAATGGACCCCTCGCCGCGCTTTCGTTCGGCGTCGAGGAAGCGCCATACGCCGCACAGCCGCTTGTTCGGCAACATGGCGCCGCGATCGTGCACCCAGACGGCGCTGCCGTCGTCCAGAACCACGCGGAATTCGCAATCGTAGTCGCGGCCGGCGGTGATATGTGCTTGCAGGCGATTCGCGCGCTTGCGGCGGTCGTTATCGTTCAGGCGAGCGGCAAGCGCCTTTCCGTCGGGAAAGGATTCGGGACCGCCTATCCGCGCGAAATCCGTGCTGACGGCATCCCATTCGATATGGTCGTCGGTCAAGTCCCAGACATACGCGGCGTCGCCGGCGGCAGCCAGCGCCACACGCAACGTCTCGGCATCGAGGCCGGGCGTTGCCTTCGCGGGAGAGAGGGAACGGGCATTCCGACTGGGCATTGGCGTTCTCATAAGACGCGCCAATGATTAGGGGATATTGGTTAATGAGTGATTGAAAACGCCCTTAAATTAACGCCGATTTGCCGGCGTATGTTGCTCTAAAAAAGGCATCACGGCCTGGTTGAATTCGCGCGCGCTGATCTGCATGAAGCAGTGCCCGCCGTGCGAGAAAAACTTGGCCTCGGCACCGGGAATAAGACGCGCCAACTCCTCGGAGAGATAGGAGGGAATGACGAAATCGTCTTCGGCCGCGATCACCAGAGTCGGCGTCTTGATCTGGGACAAATCGGCGGCGCGATCGAATGCCAGGAGCGCATCGATGCGCGCGAGCACGATCTCCGCCTTAAAGCCGGCGAGCTGCTGCGATTCCATCTGGCGCAGCGTTTCGTTGTTCTTCGCCACCCACGCCGGCGGATAAAGCATCACCGTCGACGCCTGAACATAGGAGGCGGGGCCGAGCTGGGTCAGCAGATCGCGGCGCAGCGCATAGACGCGACGCAGAAACGGATCCTGCCGCGCCCAGCCCGCCGAGATGACAACGCTGGCGAGGCGCTCGGGATGTTCGATGGCCAGTACTTGCGCGACCGCGCTGCCGGTGGCGTGACCGATGATGTGGGCGCGTTCGATGCCGAGCGCGTCCATCAACGCGATCATATCCGCGGCGTTGCCTTCGACCGTGTAGGCCATGCTGAGCGCGTCGCTCTGCCCGACGCCGCGCATGTCGTGCACAATGACATCGAAGGAGCGCGCGAAAGCCGGCACTTGCTCGCGCCAGAAATTCGCATGGCCGCCGAGGCCGCTCGCGAACATGACCGGGAAGCCGGCGCCGTGGCGTTCGTAATAGAGTTGGCAGTCGCCGATCGAAATACGCGGCATGGCGGCAGCTAACAATGGGCAGCCGCGCGAGTCAAACCTAGGGATCAGGGATCAGGTATCGGGAATCGG
>JASHUX010000346.1 GCA_030039775.1 Alphaproteobacteria bacterium
CGCGATCGTTGTGTAGGCGTGGCCGAGATGCGGCGCGTCGTTCACGTAATAGATCGGCGTGGTGACGTAGAATTTCTCGCCGCCGGCCATATCACTCCTCGATGAAAAAAGGGTCTAGCGGGATGCCTCTTCGAGCGCGAAGAAGGCATTCAGCATCACTTGCTTGCAGTCGAGATTGACGGCATCCACCAGGGCAAAGAGATCGACCAGTTTTTCCCACACCTCGACCCAACGATCAAGCGGGTGGCGGCCAAGGAATTTGGGTGCCGGTGCGTCGCAGCGCGCCGCATCGCGGATCATGCGAGCAAGCCGCGCCGGCAGGAGTTCGGCGACTAGGCGAAACGCATCGTCGGCACCATAGCGGCCGATCTTGTCGGCGAAACGATCGACGGCGCTGCCATCAAGCGCCGGCAGTTTCTCCAAAAGCGCCGTCAGTTCGCGGTCCAGCGCGACGCCGCCCATCCCGGCGAGATCGATCGCGCGGCCAATGCTGCCCTCGGCGAGTTGAGCCAGACCGGCGGCTTCAGCCCCGGAAAGGGACGGTAAGTAGGTCCGGCTCAACTCTACGACGTCCTCCTCAGCCAATGGCGTCAGCGCGAGGTGCCGGCAGCGCGATCGGATGGTCGGTAGCAGCCGGCCAGGGCTGACGGCGGTGATCAGCAGCAACGCCCGTTCTGATGGTTCCTCAAGCACTTTCAAAAGCGCATTGGCGGCGTTGCGGTTCATCTCGTCGGCGCCGTCGACAATGACGATCCGCCAGCCCCCTTCGGCGGGGGTCAGATGCAGGAAATCGGTGATCTGACGGATATCGTCGACCACGATCTCGCTGCGGCGACGCTTTCGCTTCGGGTCATAAGCTCTTTCGACTAAAAGAAGATCGGCATGCCCCCCGGACCCGACCCGGCGGAAGGCTGGATGTGCCGGGTCGATCGCAAGTAAGGCGGCCGGTGCGGCAAAGAGGCTCTGCCTTTCGCCGCCTTGCGCCAACAGGAAACGCGCGAACCGGAACGCCAACGTCGCCTTACCGATGCCGCGCGGGCCCGTCATCAGCCACGCATGCGGCAACCGGCCGGCGCGGTAAGCGGCGAGCAGCGCCGCTTCGGCGCGTTCGTGCCCGATTAGCGTGGGGTTCGCGCGCGGATCCGGCGCGGATTCGCTTTCCTCAGTTTCGGTTTCGTCTTCTTCTTCTATGTCGTCTGCCATGCAATGACTCTAGCGCAATCCGCGTCTTCGGTAGATGGCGATTGCCTTTGCCGAACCCGCTTGCTTGGATGATGTAACATATCGAGGGAAGGCGACGCAGATGAAGCGCAGCACCGATCGCATCCGCACCACGCATACCGGCAGCCTGCCCCGGCCACCCGACGTTTTCGCGGTCATGCGGACCATCGCCGCCGGTAAACCCTACGACCATCAGGCGTATACAGCGGCGCTGACGAAGCATGTCGCCGACATCGTCAAGAAGCAGGTCGATGCCGGCATCGACGTGGTCAATGACGGCGAAGTCAGCAAGATCAGTTTCCAGCACTATCTGACCGAGCGGCTTGAGGGTTTCGAGGCGCGTGTGCCGCCGGGAGGGCTCGGCCCGCCGACCGGTCCGATCGGACTCGACGGTGAAGACGCGAAGCTATTCCCGGACTATTATGCGAACGTCCTCAAGAACAATCCGTTTACCGATGTCGTCCCGGTTGCGCCGCGCGTCTGCGTCGGACCGATCCGCTATATCGGCCAGAAGCAGATCGCTCGCGATATCGCCAATCTCAAGGCTGCGATGACGACTGCTGGCGCAGAAGAAGGCTTCCTCCCCGCTTCGGTGCCGGTACCCGATGCGATGACCAACGAGTACTACAAAACTTACGAGGAATATTTCACCGCCTACGGCGACGCAATGCGCGTCGAATACCAAGCGATCCTCGATGCGGGGCTGTTGCTGCAAATCGATTTTCCCCGGTTGGTGAGCGGCTGGGACGGACGCAAGGGCAAGACGCTCGCCGAGTACCGGAAATGGGCCGAGGGCCGGATCGAGCTGCTCAACCACGCGCTGCGCGGCTTCCCCGAAGACCGCATCCGGTTCCACACCTGCTACGGCGTGAACATGGGGCCGCGCGTCAGCGATCTCCAGCTAGAGGCGATTGCCGACCTAATTTTCAAGATCAAGGCGGGCGCCTATTCATTCGAGGCGGCAAATCCGCGGCACGAGCATGAATGGCGCGTGCCGGCAAAGGTCAAAGTGCCCGACGGCAAGATCCTGATTCCCGGCATGGTGACGCATTCGAATCCGATGATCGAACATCCGGAAACGGTCGCCGATAGGATCGAGCGCTGGGCCAACGCGGCGGGACGCGAGAACCTTCTGGTCGGCAACGATTGCGGCTTCCAATCGACCGCAGGCAACACCGAAATTCCGATTACCATTGCTTGGGCCAAGCTACACGCACTGGGCGAAGGCGCCTGTATCGCGTCGAAGCGGTTATGGAGCTGAGCTAAGCGCGACCCCGAGCCGGTCGCGCACCACGGACTTCACGGTGCGGTGTACATCGTCGATCGAACGGGCGGCATCGATGACCACGACGCGCCTCGGCTCTTCCTTGGCGATGGCAAGGAAACCGCGCCGAACACGTTTGTGGAAGTGAATGTCCTTTTGTTCGAAGCGGGTCTCGTCGCCATGGCGGGCATGCGCGCGGGTCAACCCCTCCTCCACCGGCAGGTCGAGCAGCAACGTCAGATCGGGTATAAGATCGCCCGCGATGAGCCGGTGCAGCGCCTGCAGTGAAGGCAGTGGCACGCCGGCACCATGACCTTGATACGCGGTGGTGGAATCGGCAAATCGGTCACACAGTACCCAGTCGCCCCGTGCCAACGCTGGTATAATCGTCTCGGTCAAATGGGTGCGCCGTGCCGCCACCATAAGCAACGCCTCGTTGATACCGTCCCAGCGGCCGGGCGCGCCCTTTAACAGCAACTCCCGGATCAATTCGGCGGCTGGTGCACCTCCCGGCTCGCGCGTCGCGACCGCCTTAATGCCGGCGCTCGTCAAATCCGCCGCCAGCAACTTCGCCTGGGTCGATTTGCCCGCCCCTTCGCCGCCTTCGAATGTGATGAAGCGGCCGCTCAGTGCTGCTTCTCCCAGATATACTGGGCAATGCCCTCGGCGGCGCGCGCCAACGGCCCCAGCTTTTCGACTGGTGCCATGGCGAACAGCGGATAGTCGACGGGTTCGTCATTGCCATATTCGACACGAAGCTCGCCGACTTTTTCGCCGGCGGTGACTGGCGCCTTGATTGGCCCGTCATACACGGCTGTCACCTTAAGCTCTTTATGGGGCCCGCGTGGCACCGTCATCACGATATCCCGGTCCGTCGCCACCGGGACGGTCGGTTTGTCCCCGAGCCACACCGGTGCTTGGTCGATGGCGACGCCCTTGTGCGCGGCCGTGACGTCGTCAAAGGCGCGGAAGGCCCATTCCATCAGCCGATCCGATTCCTCATCGCGCGCCTTCATGCTCGGCAGGCCCTCAACGACAATGATAACGCGGCGACCGTCGCGGATCGCCGATCCCACGAGGCTGTAGCCGGCTTCGTCGGTGTGTCCGGTCTTAACGCCGTCGGCCCCGATATTATGGTAGAGTAATGGGTTGCGGTTGCCTTGCTTGATGCCGTTATACGTGAACTCCTTTTCCGCTCCGAGCGCGTAAAGTTCGGGAAAATCACGGATCAGATGCTCCGACAGCGTCACCAAATCACGGGGCGACATGTAGTGGTTCGGATCGGGCAATCCGTCAACGTCCGCGAAATGGCTGTTGGTCAGGCCGAGTTCTTTTGCCGTTGCGTTCATCTCGTCGACGAAGGCGTTGGTGCTTCCCGCCAAGCCCTCGGCCAGGACAATGCAGGCATCGTTACCTGATTGGATCATCACGCCGCGCAGCAGATCGACAATCTTCACCTTGCCCGGATAGGGCACGAACATCTTCGAGCCGCCGGTCTTCCAAGCGTCTTCGCTCACCGGCAGATCGTTATCGAGTTTTGCTTTGCCGGCCTTGATGTCGAGATAAACTTGATAGGCAGTCATGATCTTGCTCATCGACGCGGTCGGCATATGCTCGTCGGCGTTCTTGGCGAGCAGCGTCGCGCCGGAATTGTAATCAACCGCGATCGCGTAGCGCGCCTCGGTGTCGAAGGTAGGCATGCCGTTGGCGTCGGTGCCGGGTCCGCCGGGCAGGGCTGGTTCCGCGGGGTGGTGCTTTGCGGCGGCTTTCGTCTTGTCCGGCTTGGCAGCCCACGCCGATGGCGGCGCTTGCAACGTCAGGGCGATGGCGGCTGCGGCCGTGAAGTAAAGGATTCGTACCAGCGACATGCGCAACTCCACGTCAAAATCGCGTCCGGGAAAATAAATCCGCGGGCATAGCTATTCAATCAACGACGATGCGCGCTTGTGCGATCCCGTCGGCCATGACGCGGTTAAGCAGCGCGTCCGCATCGTCCACCGATGCGACCGGCCCGAGGCGTACTCGGAAGATCGGCGCGCCGGCGCTGTTGACCCCGGAGGTGATGTTAACGGGCGAACCCAGCGACGCCAGTCGCGTCGACAGCCGCACCGCATTGTTCTGGTCGGCAAAGGCGCCGGCCTGAATATAGATTTGCGTCGGGTGCACCGGTGCGATCTCGACCTTCGCCGGCAAGGGTGGAGGCGGAGGCGCATCCGTAGCCGCGACCGCCTGCGGAGCGCCCTCCGGCTCGCCCGGCAAATCATCGATGAGATAGGGTCGATCATTCGATGCGCGCGTAGGCTGTAGCGGGGCCGCCGCCGCAATCGGTGCGTTGTCGGCGACCTTCACCTTTGCCGGCCGCGGTGCGGGCGACGGCGGGAGCGGTTGGCTCGCAACCGCAATCGCGGCCGGTTCAGGTCGCGGCCGTGGCTGCGTTTGAGGCTGAGCCGGTTGGGTATCCAGCTTGCCGCGCATGGCCTCGAGGGCGCTGACCGGCAAAGTCAACGGTGCCGACACGACCTCGGCTACCGCCATTCCGATGCTCGGCGGGCCGCTGGGACGACCGGCGGCGGTCGCGACAACCATCGAATCGGGCACGTCGATCTGCACACGCACCTTGGCGGTGCCGGTTCGCTCAAAGCCCAGAAGCTGTGCCGCACGCCGCGAGACGTCGATGATACGGCCACGCGCGTACGGGCCACGATCGTTGACCCTCAGCCTGATCGACCGGCCGTTGTCTAGATTGGTGACGCGGACAACGACCGGCATCGGTAAAATGCGGTGCGCCGCGGTCAGTTCATTCAGGTCGAAGATTTCGCCGTCGGCCGTATAGCGACCGTGAAACTGCTCGCCGTACCACGAGGCGATGCCGGTTTCGTCATAGGCCCAATCCTCGCGCGGGTAATACCAGATGCCGTCGATTTGGTACGGCTTGCCGATCTTATAGTAGCCCTGGCTGTGGATGGTTTGGGCGGGCGGCGCAACGGCAGATGACGGAAGTGATGGATTTCCGCCGCAACCTACCAACACCAACCCCATGGCGGCCATGACGACCCAAGTCAGCGACCCCCGTGGCATCTCTTGCGCCTGTATCCGTAAAGGACCTCAACCAATAGACGCGAGGCTAGCGGGATTCGTCGCCCTGGGCAAGCAATCCGACAGACGTAGCAAAGGCTTGTGAATTGTTCCAGTGAAGCAAGGTGCGGAAATTGCCGTAAACGAGTAAAGCGGGGCCGCCGTGTCCCTCCGGCATCAACAGAGACGCCCGAAGCGAGGCCGCCGGAAGGTGCCCGCCATCCGCGCGCCGGATGCCGAGACGCTCCCATTCGCGCAAGGACTTTGTAACTCCGAGTCCGACGACATTGTTCGGCAAGCTTGCCGGTGCCCGCACATAGCGGCCCCAGGTTTCGCGGTCGTTCCAGCCGAGCTTCGCCAGATAATTTGCGATCGACGCGAACACGTCAGCGCGGTCGGACCAGATGTCGGGACGACCGGTGCCGCGAAAGTTGACGGCGTAGGCGAGGAAGCTTGACGGCATGAACTGGCATTGCCCCATCGCGCCGGCCCAGGAGCCGCGCATTTGCGACGGCAGAATGCCGTCGCGCTGCACGATGCGCAACGCGGCTATCAGCTCGTGCGAAAATAATTCGCTGCGGCGGCCGTCATAGGTGAGCGTCGCGAGCGACGCGATCACCGGATAGGTGCCGGGGAATTTGCCGAAATCGGTCTCGATGCCCCACAGCGCCACAATAAAGCGCGGCTGGACATGGAAACGGCGGCCGACGCGGTCGAGCAGCACGCGGTCCTCCGCAAGATGCTGCCTTACGCCGGCGCGGCGTTGGGCGGAATCGAGACGGCGTACATAGTCGCTGAAGGCGAGCTTGGCTTCGGGTTGCGCATGATCGAGCTCGATGATGTGGGGGATCGGCTCGACGCTGGCCATCGCGCTGTCGAACGTCGCCGCCGAAATGCCGGCGCCCAGCGCCATGCCGCGGAACTGCGTGCGCCACTGCGCGAAGCCTTGATCCTGCGCGAACGCGCCGCCGGCAACACCGACGAACAGCAACCCAATAAAAGCCAGACGCATGCCGCCCTATTGTCACGCGTTCATGACACGCGCAATCTTGACCCTCAAACAGAATCACGAAAGGAAGGATCACTAATGACCAACATCGTTCTGGTGCACGGCGCGTGGCATGACGGTTGGTGCTATCGGCACACCGCCGCAATTTTACGCAAGATGGGACATACGGTCGCGACACCGACCCATACTGGTGTTGGCGAGCGCACGCATCAATCGGACGAGAACGTCACGCTGGAGACCCACATTCGCGACGTCGTCGGCTGTATCGAGGCGGAA
>JASHUX010000347.1 GCA_030039775.1 Alphaproteobacteria bacterium
CCTTCGTCCGCCTCGCCATGATCCGCATCATGCTCCGACGCTTGACCAGATCACACCATCGATCCCGATTCCAAACTTCTTGGATCGGCTCTTAGGGATTGAATATTCGATGCCATCCGCCGGACGCCCAATGGAGCATCCGGAGCCTAGGCGAAGATGGTTAACGGGAGATAACCAGGCCCCGGCCTATTTGGTCAGCACCATCTGCGTCTGCACGGTTTGCGACACCAGGCGCCCGGCCTGGTTGGTGATCCGCGTCTGCCACACCGAGGTGCGGCCGCCGACATGAAGCGGCACAGACTCGGCCCGCACCGTGCCCTCGGCGGCGCCGGCGAAAAAATTGGTCTTCGATTCGATAGTGGTGGTGCCGGCCGCGTCTTTCGGCAACGCCAGGAATGCGCCATAAGCGCCGATCGAATCCGCCAGCGACATTATTGCGCCGCCGTGGAGGCGGCCGCCAACGGTCGTCAGCTCGGGCCGCACATCCATGTCGGCGACGACGCGCTCGCGCGTCGCCTCGACGATGCGGATGCTGAGCGTCTCGAAAAATGTGCCTTCGAAATGAAATGCCTGCTGGTCGGCCATGTCCCCTCACGCGAGCGTGCTTTGCCTTGGCCTAGCGCACCGCTAGGATCGGCGCATCCTAGCGCATCGGCGCCCGAACGATAATTACCAGGGAGGTCATCATGCCGAAACTCGCGACGCGCACCGTGCTGACGCTCGAAGCCGCCAAGGAAATCATGGCGGCGGCCGAGGCGGAGGCGCGCAAGAACAATTGGGCCGTGTCGATCGCCATTCTCGACGACGGCGCACGGCCGGTGATGCTGCAGCGCCTCGACGGCGCGCCGCCCGCGAGCGTCGATGTCTGTCAGGCAAAGGCGCGATCGGCCGCCCTGTTCCGCCGTCCGTCCAAGGCGTTCAGCGACGTTGTCGCCGGCGGGCGTGTTGCGATCATGGCACTGCCGGGCGCGATCCCGGTCGAAGGCGGCCTGCCGCTGATGGCGGGCGGCGAGTGCGTCGGCGCGATCGGTGTGTCGGGCGTGACCTCGGAGCAGGATGCGCAGATTGGGGCGGCGGGCGCCGCCTTGCTGAAGTAAGGGTTCAACCACAAGGGAGGTTCGCATGAAGCGGTTAGTGGTGGCGGCGTTGGCCGGCGCGGTGGCGCTCGGCTTCGCCGGTTCGGCCTCGGCGCAGCTCGCCGACAAGAAAGGCATGACGCTGGCGGAGGCGAAAAAGCTGCTGGCGGCGGCGGAAGACGCCGCGACCAAGGGCAATGCGCATATGGGTATCGTCGTGCTTGACGACGGCGGCCATATGGTCGCTGGCGAGCGCATGGACGGCGCGGTGCTGGTGACGGTCGAATTCGCGACCAAGAAGGCGAAAACGTCGGTGCTCTACAAGGCGCCGACCGACGTGTTCAGCGACGGTCTCGGCAAGGGCCGCACGGCGATCCTCGGTCTGCCGGGTGTCGCGCCGTTCGGCGGCGGCTTTCCGCTGATCGTCAACGGCCAGCTCGTCGGCGCCATCGGCTGCTCCGGCGGCAATACGCCGACCCAAGACAGCGAAGTGTGCGGCGCGGCGGCCAAGACGCTGAGCAAATAGCGGGCCGTACGGTTGCGGCGCATCGGCATCATCGGCGCGGGGGCGTGGGGCACCGCCCTTGCGCAGGTGCTGCGCGGGGCCGGGCATGAGGTTGCGTTGTGGGGGCGCGAGCCGGATGTCGTCGCCGGCATCAATCGCGACCACGAGAACAAATTGTTTCTGCCCGGCGTCGCGCTCGATCCGGCGATCCGCGCCGACCGGGACGTGGGCGCCGTTGGGCGCGACGCGGAGATTTTGCTGTTAGCGGTGCCGACGCAATATTTGCGGGCGACGAGCCGCGCTTTGGACGGTGTCGCCGTTCCGGTCGTGATCTGCGCCAAAGGCATCGAAGCCGGAACCGGCGCGTTGACGAGCGAAATCCTGGCCGCCGAGTTGCCGGGTGCGCCCATCGCCGTTTTGTCCGGTCCTACGTTCGCCGTGGAAGTGGCGAAGGGGTTGCCCACTGCGGTGACGCTCGCGACCCGCGATCCGGCGCTTGGCCGCGATCTCGTCGACGCCTTGGGGACTCGGAGCTTTCGCCCGTATCTCGGCGACGATGTCGTCGGCGCCGAGATCGGCGGCGCGGTCAAGAACGTGATGGCGATCGCGTGCGGCATCGTCGAGGGCCGTAGGCTCGGCGACAATGCGCGCGGCGCGCTGATCACGCGCGGCCTCGCCGAGATGGTGCGGCTCGCGATGGCGAAAGGCGGCCGCGCCGAGACATTGATGGGGCTTTCCGGTCTCGGCGACCTGGTGCTGACCTGTACAGCGACGCAATCGCGCAACTATTCGCTTGGGCTTTCGCTAGGGCAGGGCCGCGCGTTGAATGACGTCGTGGCGGAGCGCCTCTCGGTGGCCGAAGGTGTCGATTCGGCGGCGGCGGCGGCGGCGCTAGCGAAGCGCCTCGGCGTCGACATGCCCATCACCGACGCGGTGGATGCCATCCTGCATCGCGGCGCGCCGATCGACGACGCGGTCGCGGGGCTGCTGTCCCGGCCGTTCAGGCGTGAAGCCGGCCCGCAATAATCCCCAGCAAAATAAGCCACGCGGCCCAGCGGTTCGATTTGAAGGCGGTGAGGCAATTCTCGGGCCGGTCGAGATCGACGCGAGCCGCTTGCCAGAGGAGCAGCAGGCCCGCGAGGCCGAGGCCGAGATAAAACGGCCACGCCAATTGCGCCGCGACCGCGGCACACACCCATAGTGCCACTGCGGTCGCGTAGAACCCAAAAAGAAACGGGCGAGTCCGCCGGCCGAGCGCCAGCGCCGAGGATTTGACGCCGATCAGCGCGTCATCCTCTTTGTCCTGATGGGCGTAGATCGTGTCGTAGCCCAAGGTCCAGGCGATTCCGCCGCCGTAAAGCAGATAAGCTGGAAGAGTGAGGGTGCCGGTCGCCGCCGCCCAGCCCAAGAGCGCGCCCCAATTGAAATTGAGGCCCAGGAAGAATTGCGGCCACCAGGTCACGCGCTTCATCAGCGGATAGGTGCCGATCAGCACCAGCACCAGCACGCCCAACAGGATCGCGAGCCGGTCGAGGCTCAACAGAATGACGGCGCCGATCGCGAGCTGCACGGCGAGAAAAGCGAGCGCCTGCTTTACGGACACTGCGCCGCTGGGGATCGGGCGCGACCGGGTGCGCGCCACCTGGGCGTCGACGTCGCGGTCGATGATGTCGTTGAGCGTGCAGCCGGCGCCGCGCATCACCACGGCGCCGATCGCAAACAGCGCCATCAACCGCCAGTCGGGCCGAGCGCCTGGCGGCGCCCCCATCGCGATGCTCCACCAGCCGGGAAACAGGAGCAGCCACGTGCCAATCGGCCGATCGAGGCGCGCGAGTCGGATGTAGGGCCGCCAGCCCGCCGGCGCATAGCGGTCGGTCAGGTCGCCGCCGCGGATATCGCT
>JASHUX010000348.1 GCA_030039775.1 Alphaproteobacteria bacterium
CGCCCTCGGGTATGGTGGCGGCGTTGAACGGATCGAGGGCGTAGACGACGCCGTCGCGCAGACCCCGCGCGATGCAGACCGTCGATTTGCCTTTCCAGCTACCGATCTCGAGAACGCGCGCGCCCGCCGGCAGACCGCGCGCAATCCGATAGAGCGCTAGCGCCTCGCGACCGCTCAGCCACCCACCGATCTCACGATAATTGCGGATCGGCCAAAGCTGCAGCTTCAGGATCGCGCGCTGAAATTCGTTCATGACGCTGGCGTGTATAGCAAATGTTCGCCCGATTTGTGAGACTGCGCCATGACCACGGCGCTCTTCACCCATCCCGCCTGTCTCGGGCACGACACCAGCCGGCGGCACCCCGAATCGCCGGCGCGGCTGCGGGCGGTGTTGGATGCCTTGTCGGGTGGGGCGTTCTCGGCGTTGCAGCGGCGCGAAGCGCCACGCGCATCCCGCGACGAGCTGGCGTTGATCCATCCGCCCGCCTTCATCGACGCTGTCATGCGCGCGATCCCGGCAGAAGGCCATTCGGCGCTCGATCCCGATACGATCGTATCGCCGGGCTCGGGCGAGGCGGCGCTACGCGCGGCTGGCGCCGTGGTGGCCGCCGTCGATGCGGTGATGGCGGGCGAGGCGGCCAACGCGTTCTGCGCGGTCCGGCCACCGGGTCATCATGCCGAGCCGGCACGCGCCATGGGTTTTTGCCTGTTCAATAATGTCGCCGTCGGCGCAGCCCGCGCCCGCCGGCGCGGCTGTGCCCGGGTCGCGGTGGTCGATTTCGATGTTCATCACGGCAACGGCACCCAAGCCGCGTTCGAGGCCGATGCAGGTTTCTTCTATGCCTCGACCCACCAAGGCAATTTCTATCCGGGGACCGGGTATCCGGACGAGACCGGGGTCGGCAATATCGTCAATGTGCCGTTGGATGCCGGGACCGGGTCGGTCCCGTTCCGCGCCGCCTATGATCGTACGATTTTTCCGGCCCTCGCCACATTTCAGCCCGAATTTCTTTTAATATCAGCCGGATTCGATGCGCACCGCGCCGATCCCCTGGCGCAGCTCATGGTCGAGGAGAGCGATTTCGCATGGGTGACGGAGCGGCTGCTGGATATTGCGGCCGATCACGCCGGCGGCCGCGTGGTGTCTACGCTGGAGGGCGGGTACGACTTGTCTGCGCTAGCGGCGAGCGCCGCGGTGCATGTCGCGGCATTAATGCGGCATTAGGTCAACCGCTTGCCGCAATTACCTGGTCTGCCTAAAGTATCTACAGGGGGCAGGATGGGAGAGACCAACATCCCCACGGATATCGCGGCGCTCAGTTTCGAGGATGCGTTGTCGGAACTGGAGCAGATCGTTCGCCGGCTGGAAAGCGGCAGCGGCAAGCTCGACGATGCGATCGCGGCCTATGAGCGCGGCGCCCTTTTGAAGCGTCACTGCGAGGCGAAGCTGCGCGAGGCTCAGGCGCGGGTCGACAAGATCGTTATCGGCGCCGACGGCAAGCCCTCGACCGAGCCGGTGTCGCTTGAGTAGCGCGACCTGGACCGACGACACGGCGTTCGAAACCGCACTGAGCAATGCCGCGCGAGAGGTCGACACCGTCATGGACCGGCTGATTTCGGTGCCGCCGGGTCCAGAGGCGCGCGTATTCGAAGCGATGCGCTATGCCGTGCTCGGGCCCGGCAAGCGCTTGCGCCCGTTTCTGGTGATGGCAAGTGCCCGGCTGTTCGCGGTCTCGCGACGCAGCGCGCTGCAAGTGGCGGCGGCGGTCGAGATGGTTCATGCCTACTCACTGGTGCATGACGACTTGCCGGCGATGGACAACAGCGATCTGCGCCGCGGCCGGCCGACCTGCCACAAACAATTCGACGACGCCACGGCCGTGCTGGCCGGGGACGGGTTGCTTACTCTGGCGTTCGAGGTGCTGGCCAACCGCGACACCCATGGCGATCCGACGGTGCGCTGCGAATTGGTTTCGGCGCTGGCGTTAGCCGCCGGCGATCAGGGCATGGTCGGCGGCCAGATGTTCGATCTGATAGCGGAGCACCGGCCCGATCTCGATATCGGCGCCATCACTCGGTTGCAGCGGCTGAAGACCGGGGCACTCATTGCTTTTTCCTGCGAGGCGGGTGCGATTCTCGGCAAGGCGCCCCATGATGCCCGGTTGGCGCTGCGGGGCTATGCACACGATCTGGGATTGGCGTTTCAGATCGCTGACGATTTGCTGGATGTGGAGGGCACGCCCGAGATGACCGGCAAGCCGGTCGGGCAGGACGTGATTGCGGGAAAAGCGACCTTTGTGTCGATTTTGGGAGTGGAAAGAGCGCGCGCTCAGGCGAGACTTTTAGTCGGCCAGGCCGTTGCACATCTTGATATATTCGACGCCAACACCGAGTTGTTGTGTCAAACCGCGCGCTTTGTCGTTGAACGACGCGCCTGAAGGAGGGCGAGGTGGCCAACGAAACAACTTATGGAAGCAATACCGCGACCCCGTTCCTCGACGGCATCGACACGCCGGCGGATTTGCGCACGTTGCGGGAGCAGGATTTGCGCGCCGTGGCCGACGAGCTGCGCCAGGAAGTGATTAACGCGGTTTCGGTCACGGGCGGTCATCTCGGCGCTGGGCTAGGTGTGGTGGAGCTGACCGTTGCACTGCATTACGTCTTCGACACACCACGCGCCAGGCTGATCTGGGACGTCGGCCACCAGGCCTACCCGCATAAGGTGCTGACCGGACGGCGAGACCGCATCCGCACCCTACGCCAGGGCGGCGGCCTCAGCGGTTTCACCAAGCGCTCGGAAAGCGAATACGACCCGTTCGGCGCCGCGCACAGCTCGACCTCGATCAGTTCAGCCCTCGGCATGGCGGTGGCGCGCGATCTGCAAGGCGGTAAGAACGACGTTATCGCGGTGATCGGTGACGGCGCGATGTCGGCTGGCATGGCTTACGAGGCGATGAACAACGCCGGGTCGATGAATTCGCGGTTGATCGTCATTCTCAATGACAACGACATGTCGATCGCGCCGCCGGTCGGTGCGATGAGCGCCTATCTGTCGCGTCTGTTGTCCTCGAAGGAATATCGCAACCTGCGCACCTTCGGGCAGCGATTGGCGCGCCTCTTGCCGCGCGGGTTGAGCAAGGCGGCGAAGCGCGCCGAGGGTTATGCTCGTGGCATGGTGACGGGTGGCACGCTGTTCGAGGAGCTCGGCTTCTACTATGTCGGCCCGATCGACGGTCACAACATCGACCATTTGCTGCCGGTGCTCAAGAATGTGCGCGACAGCGAGCATACCGGGCCCGTGCTGATCCATGTCGTGACGCAAAAGGGCCACGGCTATCCGCCGGCCGAAGCCGCCGCCGACAAATATCACGGCGTGGTCAAGTTCGACGTCGCCACCGGTACGCAGGCGAAGGGCAAGGCGGGTCCGCCGTCCTACACCAGCGTTTATGCCAAGGCGCTGATTGCGGAGGCCGAGGCCGATCCGAAGATCGTCGCCATCACCGCGGCCATGCCGTCGGGCACCGGCCTCGACAAATTTGCCGAGCGTTTCCCGGAGCGCTGCTTCGACGTCGGCATCGCGGAACAGCACGGAGTCACCTTCGCCGCCGGCTTGGCGTGCGAAGGCATGAAGCCGTTCGCCACGATCTACTCGACGTTCCTGCAACGCGCCTATGACCAGGTCGTCCACGACGTCGCGATCCAGAGCCTGCCCGTGCGCTTTGCCATGGACCGGGCCGGGCTGGTCGGGGCAGACGGCCAGACGCACGCCGGCTCGTTCGACGTCGCCTATCTCGGCTGCCTGCCGGGGTTCGTCGTCATGGCGGCGGCCGACGAGGCCGAGCTGATGCACATGGTCGCGACCGCGGCGACGATCGACGACCGGCCCTCGGCGGTGCGCTATCCGCGCGGCGAGGGTGTCGGCATGGCGTTACCAAAGCGCGGCGAGGTGTTGCCGATCGGCAAAGGCCGCATCGTCAAGGAAGGCACCAAGATCGCGCTGTTGTCGTTCGGCGCACGGCTCCAGGAATGCATGAAGGCGGCGCGTGACCTCGAGACGATGGGGCTTTCGACCACCGTTGCCGATGCGCGCTTTGCGAAACCCGTCGACACCGACCTGATCGACCGGCTCGCGCGCGAGCACGAAGTGCTGATCACTATCGAGGAAGGCGCCGTCGGCGGCTTCGCGACGCAGGTCATGCATCACCTCGCGCATAGCGGCGCGCTCGAGAGCGGGCTCAAGATCCGGCCCATGGTGCTGCCCGACAGATTCCTCGATCACGACGCGCCGGCGAAGCAGTACGACACGGCGAAGCTCAACGCGACGCATATCGTGCAAATGGCGCTCGGCGCTTTGGGCCAGGAAATACTGTTCTCCGCGCGGGCGTAGCCCGCCGCGCACGGTATGAGCGCGGGGGATAAGCGGCTCGACCAATTGCTGGTGGAACGCGGCCTCGCCGAAACGCGCGCGCGGGCGCAGGCGTTGGTGATGGCGGGCGAGGTCTGGTCCGGCGACAAGCGCCTCGACAAAGCGGGCGCGCGCCTCGCCGACGATGCGCCGCTCGAGGTCAAGCGGCGGGACCATCCTTATGTCTCGCGCGGCGGCATCAAGCTCGATCACGGTCTGAGCTATTTCCGCTTCGATCCGGCGGACAAAATCGCGCTTGATATCGGCGCCTCGACCGGTGGCTTTACCGATGTGCTGCTGTCTCGCGGCGTGCAGAAAGTCTATGCCGTCGATGTCGGTCACGGACAATTGGCGTGGAAGCTGCGCCAGAATACGCGCGTCGTGGTCCTTGAGCGCGTCAACGCGCGATATCTGAGCAACGTTGAAATACCAGAGGCGCCCCAGGTTATCGTCTGCGACGCGAGCTTTATCGGGTTGGAGGTGGTGTTGCCGGCGTCGCTGGCATTGGCGGCGCCGAAGGCCGAGTTGGTGGCGCTGATCAAGCCGCAATTCGAAGTCGGCCGCGGCCGCGTCGGGCGCGGCGGGGTGGTGCGCGATCCGGCGCTGCACCAGGAGGTCTGCACCCGCATCGCCAACTGGCTCCGCGCTCAACCCGGTTGGAGCGTGCTCGGCGTTACCGAAAGCCCGATCCGGGGCCCGGACGGCAATATCGAATTTCTGATCGGCGCGCGACATTTAGCGTGAACGTGGCGACGCTAACCATCGAGCGCATTGGCGCGCGCGGCGACGGCATCGCCCATTGCGAAGGCAGGGCCGTGTTCGTGCCTTTTACTGCGCCGGGCGATGTCGTTCGCGCGCGACTGAACGGCGACAAAGCCGAACTGGTCGCCGTCGTTACGCCGGGTGCGCGGCAAGAACCGCCGTGCCCGCATTTCGGCCGGTGCGGCGGCTGCAGCCTTCAGCATCTCGCCGACGACGCGTACGCGGCGGCCAAGCAGGATTTCGTGCGCGAGGCACTAGCCCACCGCGGGCTCGATCCCGGCATCGTCGAGCCGCCGGTGCGCGTGCCGCCCGCGACCCGGCGCCGTGCGCGCCTTGCTATGACGCGCGCCGCCACTGGCTTTCACCAGCGTGCGAGCCATCGTGTCGTCGATATGACGACGTGCTTCGTGTTGCATCCGAATCTTGTCGCCGTCGCGCAGGCGCTGCGGTCGTTGCGGCTGGACGGCGCCGCGTCGTTGACCCTGACCGATACCGGCGTCGATGTACTGCTCGACCTGTCGCGGTCACTCGACCTGGCGCAGCTCGAGACGCTGGCGGCGTTCGCCAACGCGCAGGATCTGGCGCGGCTTTCCTGGCGCATGGCCGACGACGCACCGAGCCCGATCGTTCAGCGGCGGCCTGTGCAAATCGATTTTTCCGGCACCACGGTCGATCTGCCGCCCGATTGTTTTCTCCAGGCGACGAAAAATTCCGAGACGGCGATCCGAGACCACGTCCTCGCCGGCATCGGCGACGCGCGCATTGTTGCCGATCTTTACAGCGGTGTCGGCACGTTCGGTGTCGCTCTGGCGAAACGTGCCAAGGTTCACGCTGTCGATAGCAACGCGGCCGCCATTGCGGCGTTGCGCCGTGCCGATCCGGCGATCACGGCGGACGTCCGTGATCTCGAACGGCGCCCCCTATCGGCCGATGAGCTCAAGCGCTTCGACGCCGTGGTGTTCGACCCGCCCTATGCCGGCGCGGTGGCGCAAGCCAAGGAATTGGCCCGTTCCGGCGTTCGCCGCGTCGTTGCCGTCTCGTGTAATCCCGCCAGCTTCGCGCGCGATGCCCGCGCGCTTGTCGATGGCGGCTATCGCCTGACCCGCGTTGTCCCGGTGGACCAGTTCCTGTGGTCCGCCGAGGTTGAATTGGTGGCGTGGTTCGAGCGGTAATCGGTGCTGGTCTTCATCGAATCGAGTGCTATATAGCCCCCCAATGTCAGAATTTGATTTTCCGAGCTATGAGGGCGCGCCGGAACCGGCCGCTGCGCCGCGGCCGACGCCCGCGCCGCCGCGGCCCGCGCCACCATATCTGACGACCCTCAATGACGCGCAGCGCCAAGCGGTCGAGGCGCTGGACGGACCGGTGCTGGTGCTGGCCGGTGCCGGCACCGGCAAGACCCGGGTGCTGACGACGCGCCTCGCGCATCTCCTCTATATGCGGCGTGCCTTTCCGAGCCAAATGCTCGCCGTTACGTTCTCCAACAAGGCCGCGCTCGAGATGCGCGGGCGCCTGGAAAAAATGATCGGCGCCAGCGCTGAGGGCATGTGGCTGG
>JASHUX010000349.1 GCA_030039775.1 Alphaproteobacteria bacterium
CTTCAGGAGGACGCCCGCCAGGATCACCGAGCCCGCGGTCGGCGCCTCGACATGCGCGTCGGGCAACCAGGTATGGACCGGCCACATCGGCACCTTCACCGCGAACGAAGCGAAGAAGGCCAGCCACAGCCAAGTCTGGAGCGCCGGCGCGAAGTTGTGATTGAGGGCGGTGAGGATGTCGGTCGTGCCGGTATGGATGTAGATGGCGAGAATCGCCAACAGCATCAGTACCGAGCCGAGCAAGGTATAAAGGAAGAACTTGAACGCCGAATAGACGCGCCGCGGGCCGCCCCACACGCCGATGATCAGGAACATCGGGATCAGCACGCCCTCGAAGAACATGTAGAAAATGATGAAGTCGAGCGCGCAGAACATGCCGACCATCATCGTCTCGAGGACGAGGAAGGCGATCATGTACTCCTTCACCCGCTTGGTGATCGCGACCCAGCTCGCCACCACGCAGATCGGCGTGAGAATGGTGGACAACAGCACGAAGAACAGCGAAATGCCGTCTATGCCCATGTGATAGGCGATCCGCAAGCCCGGGAGCCAGACCGCTTCCTCGACGAACTGGAAGTTCGGGCTGGCGGTATCGAAATCGGCCCACAGCACGAACGACAGAACCATCACCACGAGCGAGGTCCACAGCGCGATCCAGCGCGCGTTCCGTGCCGTCGCCGCGTCGTCGCCGCGCAGGATCAGGATCAGCGCGACGCCGAGGATCGGCAGGAACGTGACAAGGGAGAGCAACGGCCAATGCGACATGGTCATGCGCTCCGCCAAAACAGGAACCAGGAGACGAAGATCGCGACGCCGATCACCATGGCGAAGGCGTATTGGAAGACATAACCGCTTTGGAGCCGGCTGGTCCGCACCGACAGATCGCCCGTCACCTCGGAGATTCCATCCGGCCCGAAGCCGTCGATCACGGTGCCGTCGCCGCGCCGCCACAAGAGGCGCGCCAGCCAGAAGGTCGGCCGCACGAACAAGAAATTATAGATTTCGTCGAAATACCATTTGTTGAGCAGGAACAGGTAAAGCGGTTCGAACGCCTTCGCGGTCTCCGCCGGCACCCGCGTGCTGCGGATATAGGCATACCAGGCGACGGCGATCCCGATCAGCCCGGCGACCAGCGGCAGGATTGAGATGATGAATGGCACCTGCTCCGCGCCCGCGATGCCGGCATGCGCCGGCAGTACGACGATGGAATTGCCCCAAAATTCCTTGGCACCCCCGCCGACGAACCAATGATAGCCGAGCCCGCCCATCACTAACGCGCCGGCCGCCAAAAGGTACAGGGGGTACAGCATCACTTTCGGCGATTCATGGACATGGTGAAGCGTTTCGTGATCGGCGCGGGATTGGCCGTGGAACGTCAGGAACAGCAAGCGCCAGGAATAGAACGCCGTAAGAAACGCGGCAAACGTGCCGAGCACGAAGGCGTATTGTCCGACCTCGGTGCCCGATGCGAACGCGGACTCGAGAATCACGTCTTTCGAGAAATAACCGGCGAAGGGCGGAATGCCCGCCAGCGCCAGGCTACCGACCCACATCACGATGTACGTCGCGGGAATAAGCCGCCACAGCCCGCCCATCTTGCGCATGTCCTGCTCGCCCGACATGGCATGGATGACGGAGCCCGCCGACAGGAACAGCAAGGCCTTGAAAAAGGCGTGCGTGATGAGGTGGAACATCGACGCCTGGTAGGCCGAGACGCCGGCGGCGAAGAACATGTAGCCGAGCTGCGAGCAGGTCGAATAGGCGATGACGCGCTTGATGTCGTTCTGCGCGATCCCGACGGTAGCGGCAAAGATGCAAGTCGTGCCGCCGATCACGACGACGAAGCCGAGCGCCACCGGCGAATGTTCGAACATCGGCGAAAGGCGGCACACCATAAACACGCCCGCCGTCACCATCGTCGCGGCATGGATTAAGGCCGACACCGGGGTCGGGCCTTCCATCGCGTCGGGCAGCCAGGTATGGAGCCCGATCTGCGCCGATTTGCCCATCGCGCCGATGAACAAAAGGATGCAACAGACGGTCAGCGCATCGAGGTGCATGCCGAGGAACAGAAAGGTCTTGCCGACCATGCCCGGCGTGGCGCCGAACACCGGCGCGAAATCGAGCGTACCGAACAGGTAATAGACCGCGAAGATGCCGAGCGCGAAGCCGAAATCGCCGATGCGGTTGACCACGAACGCCTTGATCGCGGCGGCGTTGGCGCTGGGCCGGTCGTACCAGAATCCGATCAGCAAATACGACGCGAGGCCGACGCCCTCCCAACCGAAGAACATCTGCACGAAATTGCTGGCCGTCACCAGCATCAGCATGAAGAAGGTGAACAGGCTCAGATACGACATGAAGCGCGGGATCGACGGGTCGTGCTCCATGTAGCCGACCGAATAGACATGGATAACGAACGACACGACGGTCACCATCGCCACCATGACGGCCGACAATGTGTCGAGCTTCTGCGACCAAGCGACCTTGAGCTGGCCGGCGTCGATCCAGGTGAACACCGGCACCACCGCCGTGTGATGCCATACCGCGATATCGTTGAAGACGAGAATCCCGAAAATCGCGGCGATGCCGAGACAGCCGCAGGTCACGATCTGCGACGCGCGGTCGCCGATGGCGCGGCCGAAAAAGCCGGCGATGAAGGCGCCGAGCAGCGGCAAGAATACGGCGGGAAGGGCGAAATCGGCCACGCGTCAGCCCTTCAACAGATCGATGTCGGCGACCGCGATGGTGCCGCGATTGCGGAAATAGATGACCAGGATGGCGAGGCCGATCGCCGCCTCGGCCGCCGCGACGGTGAGCACGAACATGGCGAACACCTGCCCAATCAGATCGCCGAGGAAGCTCGAAAACGCGACGAAATTGATGTTGACCGCCAGCAGCATCATCTCGATCGACATCAGAATCACGATGACGTTCTTGCGGTTGAGGAAAATGCCGAAAATGCCAAGCGTGAACAAAATCGCAGCAACGACCAGATAGTGCGCGAGGCCGATTTCCATCATCGCACCCCCTGCTCCTCGCCGACGCCTTCGCCGGCCTTGACCTTGACCAGCGCGATCGTTTCCGAGCGGCGCCGCGACACTTGCGCGCCGATCTTCTGGCGTCGCGCATCCGGCTTGTGCTGCAGCGTCAGCACGATGGCGCCGATCATCGCGATCAGCAGGATCACGCCCGA
>JASHUX010000350.1 GCA_030039775.1 Alphaproteobacteria bacterium
GTGCGCTCGAGCGCGCCGCCGCCCACCGGGACCGCGCCGCCTTCGCGGCCCAAGAGCCAGGGCCGCGCCTCTTCGTGCGCCTGGGCGTCGGTTTCGGCGACATGGACCTGGCGCTGGAGAAAGACGCGCGGCATCGGGCCGGGATGCGCGCTCTCGCGCCAGATCTTGCGGTAGAGGTCGAATTTGCGCGCCACCACCTCGTCGGTGTCGAGATTCTGCGCGACGTGGAAATTGTTTTTGGCGGCGAACTCGATAGCGGCGTCGCTGTGCACCGCCGCCCAGATCGGCGGGTGGGGCTTCTGGAACGGCTTCGGCTGCGGCAATGCCTCGTCGAAATGGAAATACTTGCCGTTGTACGTGACCTCGTCCTGGGTCCAGGCCTTCCGCACGATGTCGAGCACTTCGCCGGCGATGGCCGCGCGCTGGTAATAGTCGACGCCCCAGCGGATGAACTCGTGCTCGTGGACGCCGATGCCGGTGCCGAATTCGACGCGGCCGCGCGACAGTTGGTCGAGCATCGCCACTTCCTGCGCCAGGCGGATTGGGTTGTAGAACGGCAATTGCCACATCATCGCGCCGATGCGCAGGTTCTTGGTCGCTCGCGCGACGGCGGTCAGGAACACGGTCGGTGCGGTGATGCGTCCGACCGGTGAATTTTGATGCTCGATGACGAAATAAGAGTGCCAGCCCTGGCGATCCAGTTGCTGGGCGAGGCCGATGTGCTTGTCGTAGATGTCGGCCATCACCTCGTCCTGCTGCGCGTAGCCGCCGACACCGTCCCATAAGGCAAAGTCGATTTTGGTCATTCCGAAATCCTCGGTTGTCGGTTAACAGTTATCAGTTCCCGTGCGCCCCGATCACTGAAAACTGACAACCGAAAACTAATGCGCCCACGCCGCCTTGATGAAGTCGGCGCCGCGCTCGGCGATCATGATGGTGGGCGCGTTGGTGTTGCCGCTGATGACTTGCGGCATGATCGAGGCGTCGACCACGCGCAGCCGCTCGAGCCCGTGCACACGCAATTGCGGATCGACCACCGCCATCGCATCCTTGCCCATTTTGCAGGTGCCCGCGGGGTGATAGGTGGTGCCGAGATTCTTCCGGATGAAGTCCGCGATCTGATCGTCGCTCTGCACCCGCGGGCCGGGGTCGATCTCGGCGGTGACGTATTTCTCCATTGCCGGTGCCTCGACGATGCGGCGGATTTCCTTGAAGCCGCGGATCAGGCCCTGAAGGTCGTCGTCATGGGTCAGGAAACCTGAATCGAGCCGCGGCCGTTCGTCGGCACGGGTTGATTTGAGCGATAGCTTGCCCCGGCTCTTGGGCTGCAGCAGCGACGCGTGCCACGAGAAACCGTGGCCGCGCGGGAATAGGTGTCGCGGCTGGTTCATGAATTGCGGGAAGAAAAACAATTGCAAGTCCGGTTGTTCGAGGCCGGGCAGCGAGCGGACGAATCCGCCGGCTTCGCAGGTATTGCTGGTCCACGGACCCATGCGTTGCAGAAGATATTTATGTGGCGCCGACGCCATCCATGGCCACGCCTTCGATGACAGGCCGTAGAGCCGCGAATCGGGGCTGCTCCAAGTCATGAAGATGCCCTGGTGGTCGTGCAGGTTTTCGCCGACGCCGGCCAGGTCATGTTTGACCGAGATGCCGAGCGCCTGTAGGTCCGCCGCCGGGCCGATGCCCGACAGAAGAAGAATTTGCGGGGAGTTGATCGCGCCGCCCGAGACGATGACCTCCCGTTTCGCCTTCAGGATCGCCGGTCCGCCGTCCTTGCGTCGTACCGTGATCCCGACGGCACGCTTGCCGTCAAGATCGACGCGCTCGGTGAGCGCGTCGGTGATAACCGTGAGATTGCGGCGGGTGCGCGCCGGGTCGAGAAAGGCGCGGGCGGTCGAGGCGCGCGCGCCGCGCTTCTGCGTCACCTGCCAAAAGCCGAACCCGTCCTGCTCGGCGCCGTTGAAGTCGTCGGTGCGGCGGTGCTGGAGCTGGGTCGCGGCCTCAATCGCGATTCGTCCGACCGGATTGGGGTCGCGCTGATCCTGCACGTCGAGCTCGCCGCCCACTCCGTGATAATCCGACGCGCCGCGCTGATAATTCTCCGATTTCTTGAAATAGCGCAGGACGTCGTCATAGCTCCAGCCGTCGGCGCCCTTCGCGACCCAGCTTTCGTAATCGCGGCGGTTGCCGCGGATATAGACCATGCCGTTGATGGCGCTGGTACCGCCGAGAACGCGGCCGCGCGGACACAATACGGGATGATTGCCCAGCGCGGCGCTGGTCTCGTAGACGTAGGACCAGTTGTAGCGCGGATTGCCGATGACGCTGAGAATCCCGGCGGGTGTATCGATCAGAAATTTCTGCGGGAAGCCGCGGTCGGTCGGGCCGGCCTCGACAAGCGCGACGGTGACGTTCGGATCGGCCGACAAGCGGTTCGCCAGCACACACCCGGCCGAACCCGCGCCGACAATGATGTAGTCGAAGCTGTTGTCGTTCGCCGCCATGATCCCTCCCGCGACATCGCTACAGCCATATTGTCACCAACAGATGGTTTGCGGCAATCGCGGCGGGACGGCATAGTGCGGCGCGAATGGAGGGATTATGGCCAAGGACCAATTCCGCGAAGGGCTGCACGATCTCGGCAATGGCACGTTCGCGTACCTTCAGCCCGATGGGTCGTGGGGGTTGAGCAATGCGGGGCTGATCGCGGACAGCGGCGAGACGCTACTGGTCGATACCCTGATGGACCTGCCGCGGACGCGTACGATGCTCGAGGCCATGCGCAAGGCCGAACCGGCGGCGGAACATATTGGTGTCTTGGTCAACACCCACTCCAACGGCGATCACACGCACGGCAATCAGCTTGTCGACGGCGCGCGGATCATCGCGTCGGAGGCGTGTCTCGACGAAATGGAGCTGACCGGGTCGCCGTCGGAACAGGGATCGATCGCGAAGGCGTGGAAAAAATTCGGCAACCCCGGCGCGTT
>JASHUX010000351.1 GCA_030039775.1 Alphaproteobacteria bacterium
AACATCGCCAACGGCATCATCGCCCGATCGCGGGCACGATATTCCAATCCGATGAATACGATCAAAAGCGCAATTGCAGCGACGAGCGCGGCGATTGCTGGCACCGACCAACCGGCTGGTCCGGCGACGATGGTCAATCCCCAGATCAACAGTCCTAGTCCCGCCGTCGCGAAAATCGCGCCGCCGACATCGAGCGGCGCATGCCGTCCCTCCGGCCGGTCGTTGGCCAACGACCACGCCAACGCGAGGGCGGCCAGCGCCAAAGGAACCTCGACGATAAAGATCGCGCGCCACCCGATCATGTCGATCAACCATCCGCCGCCGACCGGTCCGATCGCCGCGGCGATGGAGGCGGCCGCGGCCCAGATGCCGATCGCGCGTCCCTTGGCCTCGCCTGAAAAGGTGGTGCCCAAGATAGCCAAGCTGTTGGGGATCACCATCGCCGCGCCGATGCCCTGCACGCCACGTCCGGCCAAGAGCCAAGCAAAATTCGGCGCAATGGCGGCAACGACCGATGCCGCGGCGAAAATCCCGCAGCCGACGATCATGAGGTGGCGCTGTCCGAACAAGTCGCCGGCCGCGCCGCCGATCAATAGCAGCGCGGCGAGCGGCAGCAGAAAAATGTTGTAGACCCAAGGCAGATCGGCGCCCGCGACATTCAATCCGGTGGCGATGGCGGGCAGCCCGACATTGAGGACCGAACCGTCGATGAAATCCAGGCTGGATGCGAGGATCGCGGTGGCGAGCACGAGGCTGGCACCGCTGACACGCGGTGTGGCCGGTTGCGCGATGACGATCGCTGCATCGCAATGGGTGCGAATGAACGCGCTCAGGCTAAAACCGCTTCTTGTTTGGGCGAGCCCATCGAAGGGAATCACGGTAGCGTAGCGAAAGTCGGTTGACCATCGCCGTACGTTTCGCGGTGGTGGCGGCTGATCCCGCCGTCTTATCCGGAATTTATGCCGTCCAAGGTGTCCGGCTAGGCATGGCCCCGTTGGCGCCTTTCCGGTTCGATGCGTTGCCCGAGAACACAGGGGCGGGCGCTTCGCCGCGCTGGCGCGCGGCGGCTAGAACGGTTTGGAACCGGGATGGGGTCCCCGCCGGGCGCTCCATGACCGTGGGTGCTGGCTCCGGCCGGTTGGCACGATCCAACACCGCGCGATAAGCCGCCCGGAAATCGGTGAGCCGTTGCTCCGCTTCGTCGGCGCGAACGTGCGCTGCCGTTATCTCGCCGGTCAGATCGCGGATGCGCTGTTCGGTGTCGCGCAAGCGCTGCGCGGCGTCCCGTTGTTCCGCCTCGAGCTTGAGCCGAAGTTGGATATTTTCCCGGTTGAGCCGGTCGAGTTTCGCCCGCCATTTCGCGGTATCGGTTACGCCGGTCCGGCTCTCGGCCTCGGCAATCGCACGGCAGAAGTCGCTGAGCGGCATGCCGTCGGCGGTACGGCGAAAACCGTTAACACCCGCGATCACTTCCTTTTCGTCGGTGTTGGGATGAAGGGCGACCTCGAGGCACCGGATCGCCGTCTCCCATTTTTGCCGTTCCATGAGCCGCCGCTTCGCCACACACCGGGTCCATCAATCAAGACGTACGCCGCTGCAATTATTTGCAGTGCGGCTTAACGATCGTTGAACGGCCGGCGCCATTGGCCTTACCGAAAGCGTCCCTTCGCTCTGGCGCCGATGCCCCGATTAGCCGGAAACGCGTGGGCCGCTTGAATCGTACTTGTTTCGTTCTCATGTATGGAGGGCCGCGACCGGCGCCACCTCGGACCCGAACCGGCAAAACAGGCGCAAAACAGGAGGGAGAGAATCGCGCGAATATCAAGATGTAGTGGCGCAAACGCGCCCGCCGCGTGCGCAGCGCCTGCAAATATCCTGCAGATATCAGGTGAGCAGGTGCGCAAAACGCCGGCCCCGGGCACAACATCTAAATTTTCCGGAACGAACCCAATTTTGCCGGGCAGGCCCTCACCGAGGCGTCGATTGCCGCCCCCGATGAAATCCGGTAGTCATGTCCGGCCGCCGCGCGGGTTTTGACGCGGACGGCCCCAGGACAGGCGCTCTGATCGCCGCGGGGTAGTGAGGGGACGTTAAGCGCCGGGCGGCGCGTGGGAGGAATTTTCAGCGATGCTGTTTGAACGGATTACCGGCGCCGAAGCATTGCGCAGCGCCGACACGAGTGCGGCTGTCGCGGCGGCGTCGCGAGCCGCGGCGCGGCGGCGCGATCTTGCCGACGCCTGGCGGCTGACGAAGCCGTATTTCGTCTCCGAGGAAAAGGTCGCGGCTTGGACCCTGGTCGTCGCGGTGGTGCTGCTCAATCTCGCCAACGTCTATGTCCATGTCCGCATCAATCAATGGAGCGCCGCCGAATACAACGCGCTCGGCATGTATAACTACGACGAGTTCATCTATCAGTTCTGGATTTTCTTGATCTTGTCGGCGTTCAACATCGTCATCACGGTGTACGCGCTCTACCTCAACCAGATGCTGCAGATCCGATGGCGGCGCTGGCTGACGCGGCGCTATCTCGCGACTTGGCTCACCGACCGCACCTATTTCCGGCTGCAGTTGGTCGGCGGCACCACGGACAACCCCGATCAGCGCATCCAGGAAGATCTCAACCTCTTCACCACCTACGTGATGAGCTTGTCGCTCGGCTTGATGACGGCGGTGGTGTCGTTGTTCTCGTTTCTCTTCATCCTCTGGGAATTGTCAGGGCCCGCGCGAATACCGTTAGGCACCTGGGGCACCTGGTATATCCCGGGATACCTGGTCTGGGCGGCATTGCTTTATTCCGGTATCGGCACCTGGCTCAGCATCAAAGTAGGCCGGCCGCTGGTGCCGCTCAATTTCGCGCAACAACGTTTCGAGGCCGATTTCCGCTATAGCTTGATCCGGCTACGCGAAAACGCGGAGAGCATCGCGTTCTACGGCGGTGAAGCACCGGAATATTCCATCTTCCGATCGCGATTTTCGAACGTCGTCGACAATTTCTACCGCATCATGGTGCGTCGCAAGCACCTGTCCTGGTTCACGGCGAGCTTCACCCAAGCGGCGATCGTGTTCCCGATCCTGGTGGCGGCGCCGCGTTATTTCGCCAAGCAAATTCAGCTCGGCGGCTTGATCCAAGTTCTCGGCGCTTTTGGCATGGTGCAGAACGCACTGTCCTTCATCATCACCTCGTACCCCGATATCGCTGCGTGGCAAGCTTGCACCGAACGCTTGAGTGCGTTCGAAGCACGCATGCGTCAAGTCACGGAATCGATGCGCGCGCCGCAACAGATCAAATTGCACCGCGGCGGCGGCGTCGAAGTGCAGAATCTCGACATCGATCTGCCCGACGGGACACGCTTGCTGCGCGGTGTGAATTTTTCGGCGGCACCGGGCGAGGCGCTCCTGCTGGTTGGACCGACCGGCGCCGGCAAGAGCACCACGTTGCGCGCGATGGCCGGCCTGTGGCCTTTCGGCCAGGGTGATGTTGGGCTGGGTGAGGGTGTCGAGATGTTCCTGCCGCAAAAGCCCTATTTGCCGCTCGGCACGCTCCGTCAGGCGATGCTCTATCCACGCGAAGACAATGACGATGCCCATCGCGTGTCGGACGAGCGCCTCAACGAGGTACTCGTCCAGGTCAATCTTGGGTCGTTCGCGCGCATGCTGGATACGATCGACAATTGGTCGCTGCGGCTGTCGCTCGGCGAGCAGCAGCGCCTCGCGTTCGCACGGGTGCTGCTAATCGGGCCGGCGGTGGTGATTATGGACGAAGCGACATCGGCGCTCGACGAACCCACCGAGGCGCGGCTTTACGGTCTGATCCGCAACATGCCGCATCGCCCGACGGTCGTCAGCGTCGGTCATCGCAGCACGCTGCGCGAATTCCATGATAAAGTGTGCGATATCGGCGCATTCCGCTAAACGTACTCGGCGAACGCCATCATTTGGCAGCGATCAATTCTTCGTCGGGCGGCGGAATTTCGGAACTGATCGACGTCACGATCGCTTGGGCGATCTGTTTCGATGCTTCCGGCGACGTCATGCGCTCGTGTCTGCAGGCGACCGGTGTCACGACAATGGTGCCGGCAACGAACGGTGCCCAGCCGGCGGCGAGTTGGTCCGGGTTCGAACCCTCGGCGGCAAAAAGGCGGACATCTCCGTCGAACCGGTCGGGTCGGTAGCCTAGGGGCAACCGTACCGTCAGGCTGTAGACCGCGAGCAGACGCTCCGTTTGCTCGGCAGTGAAATCGCCAGGGAACATGTCGCTGTTGCGGACGATCTGCGTCAGATCGGCCAATGTTTCGATCGGCACCGGCGGCGGCGCGCCGGACCCTGCAATCGCCAGGACATTCGCGAGTTCGGTCATCACTGTGGTCTCGTCCGGCACTTTGCCGGCGGGCTCCGGCACCGAGCTATCGAGCAGCGCGAGCAACGCAACGGTTTCTCCGGTTCGGCGTAGCCGGCAAGCGATGGCATGCGCGACCAATCCGCCGAACGACCAGCCCAGCAGGTGATAAGGGCCGCGCGGCCGTATCGATCGGATCGCCGCAAGGTATTCGTCGGCCATGTGTTCGATCGAGCTGGCTAGCGCCTCACCTGGCTCGAGCCCTGAGGCTTGCAGGCCGTAAACCGGCTGATCGGGTGACAAGGCACGAGCGAGATGCATATAACAAAATACAGTGCCTCCGGCGGGATGAATGCAAAATAGCGGCGGTTTGAAGCCGTCCGGTTGCAGCGGCAAAAGCGGCAATGTGACGTGCGTCTGTCCGCGACTACGCAGCGCGATGGCGAGCCCTTCAATGGTCGGGTGCTCGAATAGAATGCGGAGCGGCAAATTGCTGTGAAACGCGCGGTTGCAGCGGGTAATGAGGCTGATGGCGAGCAGCGAATGCCCGCCGAGCTCGAAGAAATTGTCGCCGATGCCAATATCGTCGACCTGCAGGAGGCCAAACCAAATCTGTTGCAGCGCCAACTCAATCCCGTCCCGCGCCGCGCGATACTCAACCCCCGCCCTTGCCGCCGCACCCGAAAGCCCCGCCAGCGCGACACGGTCAACCTTCCCGCTCGACGTCACCGGCAACGACCCCAACCAAACCACCGACGACGGAACCAAATGACCCGGCAACACGCCCCGCAAATAACCCCGCAACCCCGCGCCGT
>JASHUX010000044.1 GCA_030039775.1 Alphaproteobacteria bacterium
CAGGGGTCGGGATTGGTGTTGGTCGAGGGCACACCGTATTTGGTGTAATTGTCCATGTTGCATTGGCCGTAGCCGAACCAGCAGTAGCCGGCCATGCCCCAGCCTGTGCCCCACGAGTTGCGCACCAGCCAGGCCTGTTTCGAATCGTCATAGCCGACGATGACGATGCAGTGGCCGCCGGCGAGAGTCGTGCTGACCTGTTTGTAAACTCCGGAATTGGGGCCATAGCCGAAGAAATCGTCATAGCAGTCGAAGCACGCGCTCAGCGGCCCGACATTGTCGATCCACGATTTCTGATCCTGAACGTTGCTGAGGCTGACGTAATCCGACAGCTTCACGGTGCGGCCGTCGCGGTCGGGCGTCGGCTTATAGGCCTCGTTGTTCTGCTCATAGGGCCAGCAGCCCGGATCGGCGACGCCGTTGCTTTTGATCCAGTTGAGCGCATTCGCCGGGTCGCCGGTGGTGGCGCATTGCGCGCCCATGCCGTCATGGACGTCACCCTCGGACCGCAGGCTCCAGATCGAATGTTCGATGCGCGTCTGCGCCTCGACCGCGCCGACGGCGCTGAACACCCAGCACGATTCGCAGCCGCCTTGGTCCTTGATATCGGTGAGCCAGGGCCAGCCGAACCGGCTGCGCCAATCGACCGATGCCGAGGTTCCCGACGTGCCGGCCGACGGCGCCGCAACGCCCGCCGCCGGCGCCGCGACCTTGAGCGCCGCGGGCAGCGACGAAATCTTCGGCGCGGTGAGCGCGGTTGGCGCGATGCGCGCCTGCAATTCCGCAGTCAGCGCGGTCTTCAACAAACCCCGGGCGGCGCGTTGTTGCAACAGGAACAGATTCGATGTCGGCACCGCGAGATAGGTTGAAATGTCGACGCGGGCGACGTCCGCAGCTTTCGAGAATTTGGTCGGATCGCCGCCGGTCTTGTAGGTCGGGATCGTGTCGGTGTCCTTGAGCCGGTCGTCGACCGTCCAGCCCGCTTTCGCTTGCGCCAAGCTAGCGCGTAGATCGGATGCCGTTGTCATCGAATCCTCCAGTGTTGCGGGCGCACGACCGCATCGCGAGGGGATCGCCGCCGCGTTGGCCCGGTCCGAGGAACGAGCTCCTCAGGCCGCCGTCTTTTTCTTGTCCCCTTTCCTCAACCGTAATGCCGGCGCATCACACCGCTATGACGCGGCGATGAATTTTTTTGGCCGGATGCGCGCGGACAATTTTTACGATGGGATTGTCGGCGCGCCCCGTCAATCAACATCGTTTAGAATTTTAACCATCCCCGAAACCGGCGCGTCGCCAACTTGCAACGCCGTTTCGAATCGCGTCACTATCGCGCCATGCTCACCATTCCGCTGCAGGATCGGCTGATCGTGGCGCTCGACGTGCCGACCGTGGACGAGGCGCGTGCGCTGGTGGCGCGGCTTGGTAGCGCGGTGAGCTTCTATAAGATCGGTCTGCAATTGCAGTATGCGGGCGGCATCGCGCTGGCGGCGGAATTGAAGCGCGGCGGGAAGAAGATCTTCCTCGATTCGAAGCTGCTCGACATCGACCAGACCGTAACCGGCGCCACCGTCAACATCGCAAAGCTCGGTCTCGATTTCCTCACCATCCACGGCTATGTGCCGACGCTGCGCGCGGCGGTGACGGGTCGCGGCGACAGCGGCCTCAAGCTCTTGGCGGTGACGGTGCTGACCAGCATGGGCCCGGCCGACATGGCGGAGTTGGGCACGCGATTCACCGTCGAGGAGATGGTGCTGCGCCGGGCGCAAGCGGCGATCGACGCGGGTTGCGACGGCGTCATCGCGTCGGGCAACGAGGCGCGTCAAATCCGGGCCCTGGCCGGCGAACGGCTGTTGATCGTGACGCCAGGCATCCGCTCCGAGGGCGTCGCCGACGACGACCAGCAGCGGGCCGCGACGCCCCGAGCCGCCGTCGCCGCCGGCGCCGATTATCTGGTGGTGGGGCGCCAAATATTGCGCAGCGAAAATCCCGGCGCTGAAGCGGAAAGCGTGCTGAGTCAGATAGATAGCGCGCTTTCTGGATGAACATTAAAAGTCGATGAAATCGGCGTAACGGGGATGCGTCAGACCGATTGCGACCTATCTATAAGGTACGCGTCCTGACCCCCAAGTGGCGCGTAAACTTCAAAGGGCCAGCCGCTCGTCGGTTGGCCCCTTTTTTGACTCGTTTTTGCTCAGTCGCCGCGCGCATCCGCGCTTGGCTAACCGCGCCATTTGGCGCGCGGTCGCGGTCGCGACCGTAGAAACTAGACCACGAGAAATCAGTGCGGGGCGGCGGCGCCGGCGTGACCGAGCACGGCGAGCTTGGCGTCGACGACGGCGATCTGGCGCCGCACCTGGTTGCGCTCGTCTTCGCTTTGCGTGGCGTTGAGGCGCGCTTCCAGCTCGCGTGCGTCGCCTTCGAGCACCGCGCGGTTGAGATCGGGCAGCGCCACCGCCTCGTCCGCCAATACCGTGCAGCGCTCGCCCGTGACCTCGGCGAAACCGCCGGCGATGAAGATGCGGTCCTTCACCTTGCCGCCTTCGTAGATTTCGATCACGCCCGGCCGGATGGTCGAGATCAGCAGGGAATGGCCGGGGAGGACGCCGAAATTACCTTCGGTGCCCGGTACTACGACCATCTCCACCTCCTCCGAGCGCAACAGGCGTTCGGGCGAGACCAGCTCGAATTCGAGGGTTGCGGCCATTGCTATGCTTCGGCGGCGATCTTGCGCGCCTTCTCGACCGCCTCCTCGATGGTGCCGACCATCAGGAACGCGCTTTCCGGCAAATCGTCATAGTCGCCGGCGACGATGCCCTTGAAGGCCTTGATCGTGTCTTCGAGGTTGACGAACACGCC
>JASHUX010000352.1 GCA_030039775.1 Alphaproteobacteria bacterium
GACCGCTACCCCGAACCGCTTGGCCGCGCCTTGCCGCGACTGGCCGCCCGCAACCGCGCCAACAACCCGCTCCCGCAAATCCCGTGAATAGGGTCGTGCCATCCATGCTGGCCTCCATCTCCAGCATGCAGCTTGAATCACAATTCGCCCTCCGCCGGAATCCCTTATCGATTCCTTCAGCTCGGATACCGCTCTAGATTCTAGCGTTTTGGTGGGAACAAGGGATTTTCCCACGGCGGGGGCGGATTCACGCCTGATCGCGGTTTTCTTTTCGGCCAGAAGGCTGTCGATAGGTCAAACGCTTGCCGACGACGCCCTTAAGTGCCTTGGCCGCGCGTTCGGTATCCTCGACGCCAAGCGCGGAACGCTCGTTGTAGCGGAAATCAAACTCCGCGAGATACCGTTTCAGGTATTGCGGCGAGACGTGGTGATAGGTGCCGTAAATCCCGCGCTTGAGCGTCGCGAAATAACCTTCAACTGCGTTGGTGTACGCGTCACCGCGCACGTATTCGTCGATTGAGTGATTGACCATTTCGTGACGGGCGAAACCATCGCCAAGGATACGGTTCGCGCCGCCCATGTCTGTCATCAAAGACGAGGCTGCGTCGATTTGCGCTTTCAAGATCGGGCGCAACGTGGACGCGCTGATAGACGCGACGTGTTGCGAGCGAATCTTGCCGCCACGCTCTACCAGCGAGAAAACGATTTCCTTACCCATGCTCCCGCCAGTGCGATTTTCGGCCTTGCGCTTATTGCGGTGCTTGTTCCGCTCTTTGCCGCCTATCACGGTGTCATCGGCTTCAACAATCTTGCCAGCGCCGCCAAGCGGTCCCTTTTCCTCGGGGAATAGGTCGCGGTAAGAATAGCGAATACGCATCGCCATGAACCAAGCGGTACGGTAGGAGCCGAAGCCGAGCATCCGATAGAGTTGGTGCGCCGACATGCCCTTTTTCGATGACGTAAGCAGATGCAGCGCCAGCAACCACTTGTGCAGCGGGATATGCGACCGCTCAAACAACGTGCCGATCATTGCGGTAAATTGCTCGCGGCAGTCCCGACACTTGTAGACGCCAGCGCGCGTCGATTTGCCGGTCATCTCGTGCGCGTTATTGACGGAACCGCAGTGCGGGCAGATCGGCCCATCGGGCCAACGCGACGCCTCGAAATGCTTCCGGGCTGCGTCTTCGTTGTTGTAGATTGGGTTGGTTAAGTCGGTCATTGCTATCTCCAATGACCGCCATTCTACAGATTGTTATGGGTGTGTCAAGTGCCTAGCTCCCCGCTAGCGGCGGATGTTAATGGGCAAGCGCGTGCTTTGCCTCGAGGTTGCGCTGCACGTAATCCCAGTTGATCAGATGATCGATGAACGTGGTGACGAAATCGGGCCGCCGGTTTTGGAAGTCGAGATAGTAGGCATGCTCCCACACATCGACGGTCAGAAGCGCAACCTGGCCTTGCGCTAGCGGATTGCCCGCGTTCGGCGTCTTGACGACCTTGAGCTTGCCCTTGTCGAGCACCAGCCAGGCCCAGCCGCTGCCGAACTGGGTCGTCGCCGCCTTCTTGAATTCCTCAGCGAATTTCTCGTAGCCGCCGAGATCGCTGTCGATGCGCTTGGCAATATCGCCGCCGGGCTTGCCGCCGCCCTTCTTCAGGCAGTTCCAAAAGAAGGTGTGATTCCAGATCTGCGCCGTGTTGTTGAACAGCGTCGCCTTGGATTCGTCCTTGGCAGTCGCCAGAATCACGTCTTCGAGCGATTTGTTCTCGAATGGCGTGTCTTTCACCAGATCGTTCGCCGTCTTCACATAAGCGGCGTGATGCTTGTCGTGGTGGAATTCGAGCGTCTTGGCCGACATATACGGCTCGAGCGCGTCTTTGGCGAAGGGCAGGGGCGGAAGTTCAAAAGCCATCTCAAACCTCATGATTTTCGGTGTGACATCAAGCGCGTGTGCGCACCGCCCTTCATAGCGAGTTGGGGCGACCCGGCGCTCCATCATTTTCAACGGAGCGGTGCGGCAAATTGATCCCGGCAAAAGAAAAGGCGGGCCGCAAGGGCCCGCCTCGTTTGGCGACGATACTGTCCGGTCTAGTAGAAATGTACCGACGTCATGCCGTAGAGCATTGGTATCGACAGCATGGTGTTGACTCGGGAGGCAAGGCCGGCGATGCGCGCCGCGCGGGTGCGTTCCTCCGGCGTTACCTGCACAAGGCCCATGTTTTTCTTCTGGTTCGGCCAGATGATGAACCAGACGTTGGCCCACATGATGGCGCCGAGCCACATGCCGATGCCGAGCGACGCGTACGACGCAACGTGCGGCGTGGCGTTGAGGCCGAGCGTGATGACGCCCACCAGCTTGCCCTCCATCCACGCGAGGATCAAACCCGAGATGATGGTCATCATTGCGCCCCAACGGAACCACCACAGCGCCTCAGGCAGGATGTAGCGGGCCACGCCGGGCCGCAGTTCTTGCGGGATCTTCGGCATGGTCGGGGTTTGGGTGAAGTTGAAGTACCAGAGGTGGCCGATCCACATGATGCCGAAAATCACATGCAACCAGCGAAATGCGAAGGTCCACCACGCATGAGTGACGAGTTCAGCCCATTCCATGTTTTCCTCCCCTTCAGGCCGCGATAGCGTGAATGACGAGGACCATGATCACGGTCAAGACGAACCCGAGCACGACCGTCTGCGTCAGCGAGTCCAATGGATTCTTCATCGTTTCCCCAGTCATTTGTTGGTTGTGACGTAAGGTCGCATCATAACATAGCGGAGCATGCCAGCAATCTTAGAAACCTCGCCGGAATCGGCGCCCGCCCGATTGCTCCGGCGCCATGACCGAGACCGCTATTTGCTGGCCCTATTCACGCCGGCGCCGAGGCGTGCCGCGATCCAGGCGATCTACGCCTTCAATTACGAAATTGCCCGGATACGCGACACCGTGAGCGAGCCGGTGCTTGGCCAGATCCGCCTGCAATGGTGGCGCGACCGCATGGACGAGGCCTTCGGCAACGGCGCGGTCCGGCGGCACGAAGTGCTAACGCCGCTGGCGGACGCCATTCGGCACTACGGCCTGAGCCGCGACCATTTCGACCGGCTCATCGCGGCGCGCGAACGCGATTTGGCGCCTGAGCCGCCGGAGACTTTGGCGGCGCTCGAAGCCTATGCCGAGGAAAGCGCGGCGCCGTTGCAATTACTCGCGTTGGAGGCGCTGGGCGCGTCCAGCGCGGAGGCCAACCGTGCGGCGCGGGACGTGGCAATCGCCTACGCGTTGACCGGGTTGTTGCGCGCGGCGTCATTTCTGAAGCAGACCCAGCGCCTGCCGCCGTCCCTGAAGCACGACCCGAAACACGTCGCCGCCCGGGCGCAATTCAATCTCGATGCCGCGCGCGCCGTGCGGTCGCGCGTGTCGCGCCCCGCGCTTCCCGCGTTGTGGCCCGCCGTCCTTGCTGCGGCAGATTTGGCACGCTTGCGGCGTGCCGGCTTCGATCCCTTCGCGCCGGCTTTTTCGCGCGCCGATCCCTGGCGCGCCTGGCGTCTGGCGATGGCGTCCTGGCGCCGGCGATATTAACTTTTTCCAGGAAATACCCACATAAGACAACGGGTTGACGGAGTGGTGAGGCGCCACCATAAAGCGCGATCACGGGCCAGATAGGGTTTAACGCGGCCCCAGTCCTCATGCTGGGCCGAGAGGAGATAGTGCGCACATGACCGACCTCGCGTTGAGGCACGGCCTGCGATTTACGGATTTGTATCGGCGTGACGGGCTCGAGCGGCTCGACGCGGCATTTGTCGCGCACATCCAGGCGCGTGACGTCGACCTGTTCAACCGGCTGATGTCGGGGCGGCGCGACCCGGTGGCGCTCGAACCGAAGGCCGAATCCGAGCTGCTGATCGATCTGGCGCCGCATCTCGAGGATTTCATCGCGAATTTATTTGGGATTGAGGGCGAGGTGCGCGCGTTGCAGGCGCGGCACCAATCGCTGGCGCCGATCTACACGGTGAAGCGCCTGTTCGTGCAGCGCCGCGCGGTCAAGGGTGTAACCGCCCAGCAAGCCGCAGCCATTGACGCCGACACGGCGCAGCGCGACTTGGAAAAATTATTCGGCGAGCCGCTGACCGAAGAGAGCTTCGCCCGTCATGTCGCGCCGTGGATGGACGACGAGGCGGCGAATAGGGATTCGCTCGACCTCGCCGCGCGCTATGCCGCGTGGGCGACGCTGGCGCCGGCCGGTGTTGAGAAACATCGCCGCGGCGTGCTGTTCAAGGTGCCGCATCGGCTCGACATGGAGCATCTCGTTCCCGTCGAGACCGTGGTCGAGAACGGCGTCACCATGTTGCACCTGCCGGAGAGCCATCGCCGGTTCCGCGACGGCTTCGCGCTGACCGATCCGGGCATGGATTTGAACGGCGCGCTCGATCAAGCGAACTACTGCATCTGGTGCCACAATCAGGGCAAAGATTCGTGCTCGCGCGGCCTCAGGGACCGCAAGACCGGCGCGTTCCAGAAGACCGTCTTCGGCGTGACGCTGGCCGGCTGTCCGCTCGAGGAAAAAGTCTCCGAGATGAATCTGGTCAAGGCCGGCGGCAATTCTGTCGGCGCGTTGGCGATCGCTGTGGTCGACAATCCGATGGTGGCGGCGACCGGTCATCGCATCTGCAACGACTGCATGAAGGCCTGCATCTATCAAAAGCAAGAGCCGGTCGATATTCCGCAGATCGAGACGCGCAATCTCAAGGACGTGCTGGCGCTACCGTGGGGCTTCGAGATTTACAGTCTACTGACGCGGTGGAATCCGCTCGATCTGCGCCGGCCGCTGCCGAAGCCCGCGAGCGGTTACAAAGTGCTCGTCGTCGGACTCGGTCCCGCGGGATTCACGCTGGCGCATCATTTGATGAATGACGGCCACGCCATCGTCGCCGTCGACGGACTGAAAATCGAGCCGCTCGATCCGGCGGTGTCGGGCGTCGATGCTTATGGCGAGCGGCACGAGTTCCGGCCGATCCGCGACATCACGGAATTGGTCGAGGATTTGGACGATCGTGTGATGGCCGGTTTCGGTGGCGTTGCGGAATACGGCATCACCGTCCGCTGGGACAAGAATTTCTTGAAGCTGATCCGCCTGTTGCTCGAACGCCGCGCGGAATTTTCCATGTTCGGTGGGGTGCGTTTCGGCGGCACGCTCGGCATCGAGCAGGCGTTCGAGCTCGGCTTCGATCATATCGCGTTGTGCGCCGGCGCCGGACGCCCGACCGTGATCCCGATGAAGAACGGTCTGGCGCGCGGTGTGCGCCAGGCGTCGGATTTTTTGATGGCGCTGCAGCTCACCGGCGCCGCCAAGACCGACAGCGTCGCCAATCTGTCGATCCGTTTGCCGATCGTGGTGATCGGCGGCGGCTTGACGGCGATCGATACCGCCACGGAATCGCTCGCCTATTACCCCGTGCAAGTCGAGAAATTCCTATCGCGCTACGAAACGCTGGCGGCGGAGCGCGGTGAGGCCGCGGTTCGCGCCGATTGGAGCGAGGAGGAGCGCGCGACCGCCGACGAATTCATTGCGCACGCCCGCGCGATCCGGGACGAGCGCGCCGCCGCGCAGCGTGAAAACCGTAAGCCCAATCTCGCCGCGCTGCTGACAAAATGGGGCGGCGTCACCATCGCCTATCGCCGCCGGTTGATCGATGCGCCCAGCTACACGCTTAACCATGAGGAAGTGGCGAAGGCGATGGAAGAAGGCATCCGCTTCGCCGAAGAGCTGACGCCGGAATCGGTCGAGGTGGATCGCTACGGGCAGGCGGCGTCGATCGCGTTCACCACCCGCGACAAGTCGGTCGTTGCGCTGCCGGCGCGCGCGATCCTGGTCGCTGCCGGGACGCAGCCCAACACCGTGCTCGGCCGCGAAGACCCGGCGCATGTTGCGCTCGATGGCCGCTTCTTCCAGGCCTATGACGAAGACGGCAATCCGGCGGCGCCCGAACGCGTCGCCAAGCCGGCCGCGGTGCGGGTGCTGATGAGCCTGCAGCCGGATGGGCGCGCCGTGAGCTTCTTCGGCGATCTCCACCCGAGTTTTTCCGGCAATGTTGTGAAGGCGATGGGCGGCGCGCGGCTCGGTTATCCGGTCGTCAGCCGTGTGATGGCGAAGTCGGCACCCCGTGCGCCGGCACCGGCAGAATTGGCCGCGCAGATACGCGACGCGCTGACCGCGACGGTGGACCGCGTCGAGCGTCTGACCCCGACCATCGTCGAGGTCGTGGTTCGAGCGCCGACCGCGGCGCGCGCCTTCCGGCCCGGGCAGTTCTATCGCTTGCAGAATTACGAGACCAATGCCGAGCGCGGCGACGGCACCACACTCGGCATGGAGGGGTTGGCGCTGACCGGCGCGTGGGTCGACAAGGAGAAGGGTCTGCTCTCGACCATCGTGCTCGAGATGGGCGGTTCGTCGGACCTGTGCGCGCTCTTGAAGCCGGGCGAGCGCGTCATTCTCATGGGCCCGACCGGCACACCGACCGACACGCCGCCCGACGAGACCGTGGTGCTGGTCGGGGGCGGCCTGGGCAACGCCGTGCTGTTTTCGATCGGCCAGGCGCTGCGCGCCGCCGGCTCCAAGGTGCTGTATTTCGCCGGCTATAAAAGAGTGCAGGACCGCTACAAGATCGAAGAGATCGAGCGCGCCGCCGATGTCGTGGTGTGGTGCTGCGACGAGGCGCCGGGTTTTGCGCCCGACCGACCTCAGGACAAGGCGATCGTCGCCAATATCGTTGAAGCGATGCGGACCTACGCCGCGGGCGAGCTGGGCGAGACGCCGATCCGCCTTCACGACGCCGACCGCATCATCGCGATCGGCTCCGACGGCATGATGGCAGCGGTGGCGCGGGCGCGGCATACGGTGCTGGCGCCGTTCCTCAAGCCGGACCATGTCGGCATCGCGTCGATCAATTCGCCGATGCAATGCATGATGAAGGAGATTTGCGCGCAATGCCTTCAGGTGCAGCGCGATCCGGTCAGCGGCGAAGAGACGGTGGTGTTCTCCTGCTTCAACCAGGATCAGCCAATCGACCGCGTCGATTTCGGGGTGCTGCGCCAGCGGCTCGGCCAGAACGGCGTGCAAGAAAAGCTGACGCGGCTATGGATCGACCGCTGCCTTAAGCGCTTGGGCCGCCGCGCTGCCGCGTGATGCCAGTGAAGAAACCCACCACGCCGACGAAGACCGCGTCCGAGGCGACGTAATGTTATGTCCGAAGAGGAGCGAGCCGCGGTTTGTGAAGGATCGGCTCAAGCGGCGCGTCACGAATTCGTATCCGACGAGGATATGGACGCGTTTTGGAAGAAATGCGGCGTTCGATGAGATTTGGTTATTAACTGCCTATTTGGCGGAAAACCACTACCCACTTTAATGTTAGCGTCCTTGGTGGTGGTGTAAATCCGGGGTGAGCGCGCGGCGGGCGGAATGCCGCAACACATGA
>JASHUX010000353.1 GCA_030039775.1 Alphaproteobacteria bacterium
ATCAATTTCAGGCTGACCTACGAACCCTTCCGCCTTTGGACGTACCGACGACCGTTTTGCAGAACCAGGTATTTGATAAGTTGTCATTGGTAGGCCGCCCACTGGCCATCTGCGCAACTTTGGTTGGCGCGGTCGAGGCTCTGAATTTGAGTATTGGACGCCGCAATCAGCTCATCGAAGAATACAAGGTAAGTGGCTTACCCCCACCAGTATACTTTGGACTTCCTTTTAGCAGTGGGAGTGTCAACCAGGACTATCCCAACTCTGTTGAGGCCATTTATAGCCAAACCGACGATGCAATCTTCTTCAGCACCCTCCTTTGCGGCGACCCTAGTCGCACACGGCAATGAGATGGCCAAGAAGTTCAAGGGACGGTTCGGCCGCACCGTGCCAAAAGTTCACAAGCCACTATTTGAGAAGGCAGAAGGTCTCATGCCTGATCGGAAAAATTACGACGATTGGCTGACAATGTTTGTAAAAGGTGAATCAGAAAAGCAGTCCAAGTCTTAACGAGCATGCCATTTTAGTCACGGGCCAGCGCCGCGATGCGGGCACGGTCGAGCCGGTGCACCGTCCATTCGTCCATCGCCCGCGCGCCGAGCTTGTCGCGATAAAAGCGGATCGCGGGCTCGTTCCAATCCAGCACCGGCATTCGAGGCGCCCGCAATCGCGCGCCAGCGCGATTTTCGCCAGTTCGCGCAGCAGCGCGCGGCCGACGCCGTGGCGCCGGTGCGCCGGCTGCACGTAAATGTCCTCGAGGTAGAGGCCGGGCTTGCCGACGAAGGTCGAGAAGGTATGGAAGAACAGCGCGAAACCGACAGCCACGCCGCCGCGCTCCGCGATCAGCGCCTCGGCGAACGGCCGCGGCCCGAACAAAGCTTGCGCGATCATCGCCTCGGTCGCGACGGCCTCGTGCGCCAGCTTTTCGTATTCGCCGAGCTCACGGACGAAACCGAGGATGGTCGCGGCGTCGCGCGCCGCGGCCGGGCGGATTGACGGGGCCGGATCGGTGCTCATGCGCCGAGTATGCAAGATGCCGCGCGCCTAAAGAAAAAGATTTACGCCGGCGATGGATTGACGCCGATGCGGTTCGGATGGCAAGGGTTGTCGTCATTCAGCCGCCGATAGGGGATGAGACATGAGCAACGGCCGATCGCTTTCGCTCCCTGAACTTGAAGATCGCATTGCGCTGATTCGCACGAATATCCGCGAGCTGGTCGAACTGGCGGCGGCGAGCTCCGGCGCCGAGGTCGAAGGCCGCAACGCCGATAGGATCGCGCAGCAAAGCGAGGAGCTCGAGCGGTTGGTGAAGCAGCGCGACGCGCTGTTGGCGAAAAAGAACTGACCGCACTGGCCCGCGTCATGGCCGATCCGACGATCAACGGCATCTCCTCGATGGCGACGCGCCAGCTCCTGGCGGACCTGCTCGCCCAATACAAAACGGCGACGGGCCGCGCGGTCTCCGTCGAAGCGGTCGGCGGTGTCGACGCCCAAAAGCGCGTGCGGTCGGGCGAGCCGTTCGATCTCGTCATTCTCGCCGACGACATCATCGCGAAGCTGGCGGACGAAGGGCATGTCGTCGCCGGCAGCCGCACCGCCGTCGTCCGTTCGCCGATGGCGCTGGCGGTGCCATCCGGCGCGCCGCGGCTGGATATCGGCAGCGAGGCGTCGGTCCGCGCCGCGCTTACTGGGGCACGCTCGATCGGGTATTCGACCGGCCCCAGCGGCACGCATCTTCTCACCGTGCTCAAATCGTGGGGACTCGATCCCGCCGCCGCGCCTGCCCGGTTCGTGCAGGCGAAGCCGGGCGTTCCCGTCGCGACGCTCGTCGCCAAAGGCGACGCGGCGATCGGCATTCAGCAATTGAGCGAATTCATCGGCGAGCCCGGGATCGATATCGTCGGGCTGCTGCCGCCCCCGATCCAATTGGTGACGACATTCTCCATGGGGGTTGGCGCGCGTTCAACGCAGGCCGACGCGGCCCGCGCCGTCATCGCCTATGTCAACGCGCCGGATGCCGCCGCAGCGAAACGCCGCTTCGGCATGGAGCCGGCCTAAATCGCCAGCCCCATAAAGAAAAAATAAAAATTTTGCGCCGGCGGCTTTATGGGGCCGCCGCAATCTTCACCGCGAATTTTTATGCGGCGCAACCGTATCTGTAGCACCGTCAGAAACAGTCTCTCGGTGCCTTATGTTCTCCTATCATCGCGACGAATTTGCGGCCCCCGCGGTCCGGCGCGCGCTTGGGCAGACGCCCGACGACGGCGATAGCACGCTGGCGGCGGTGTGCCGGCACCTCGGCCGCGTCATTGTCGGCTGGCTCCTGGCGATCATCGTCATCGAGCTGGCCGTGAAGTATTGGGGCGGCGCGCTATGAGCCATCCCGTCCATTTCACGCCGGTTATCGACCGTCACCGCACCTTCGACGTCACCGAAAACGCGCAAGGCCTGTGGATCGCGCACGAGCGCCACGGCCTGGGCGAAGGCGTGTTCCGTACCCAACGCGACGCCGTGCGTTTCGCGCTATTCGAGACCGGCAATCCCAGTTCGGTCGTCGTCGTCGCCGGCACCCCACGGGCGCGCGTCGCCCATTGAGCGATGCCGATGTCGGACACGACCCCCGCCGTCCATCCGCGCACCGACAAGGATTCCGGTCCGATCGACTATCTCCGCGAACGCGACGTGGAGAACGAGACGCCCCGGCCGAGCCAGTGGCGCCGATATCTCTATCGATTGCTGTGTTGGTGGCCGGAAGACGATGAATAAAGCGCAGGCCGTGGCCGCGCGTCTCGACGCGCAATCATGGGCTGT
>JASHUX010000354.1 GCA_030039775.1 Alphaproteobacteria bacterium
AACACCGCGCTGCGCAAGGCGCTGATTCCGATCTATCCCGAGCTCGAGGACATCAAGCTCACCGACTACAAAGTCCGCATCCTGTCGCCGCAAGCCGGCACCAAGGCGGTGACGCGCGTCATGATCGAGACCAGCGACAAGCACGAAAGCTGGTCCACGGTCGGCGTCTCACCCGACATCATCAACGCGTCCTACAACGCGTTGCACGACAGCATTACCTACAAACTGTGGCGGTCGGGCCGCCGAGGCTAGCGGTGGCCGGAACCAACCGTCATCGCGCCGCGCGAAGCGGCGGTCCGGCCATTGTTCTGGTCGCCCCGCAGCTCGGCGAGAATATCGGCACGGCGGCGCGCGCCATGTACAATTGCGGCCTTACCGATCTGCGCCTGGTGGCGCCGCGCGACGGCTGGCCGAACGACAAGGCGGTCGCGGCCGCGAGCGGCGCCGACGCGGTGCTGAGCAAGGCCCGGCTCTACAGCCGCACCGAGGATGCGATCGCCGACCTGAATCAGGTCTACGTCACGACGGCGCGCGACCGCTACATGGTGAAGCGCGTGCTGACCCCGCGCGCCGCCGCGGCGGAGATACGCGCCGCGATAGCAGGCGGGAAGAGCTGCGGGATCGTGTTCGGACCGGAGCGTACTGGCCTTCTCAACGACGATATCGCGCTGGGCGACCGCGTCATCCGGGTGCCACTCAACCCCGCCTTTTCGTCGCTCAACCTAGCGCAGGCCGTGCTGGTAATCGGCTACGAATGGTTCCAATCCGGCGATGAAACGCTGCCGAACGAACTGGTCGCCGGCCATTCGCGACCCGCAACCAAGGAGGAACTTCACCGCTTTTTCGATCATTTCGAGGAAGCGCTGGACCAGAGCGGCTTCCTCCGCACCGCTGACAAGCGGCCAGGCATGGTACGCAACCTCCGCAACCTCTTTCAGCGGGCCGAATGCACCGAACAGGAGCTACGCACGCTCCACGGCGTCATTACCGCCTTCCTCGGCGCACGAGAAAAACGCGGCGGCACGCGTTGACAGGGATGGTTTCGCCGCTATAGTCGCCGCCCATTCCCGAGAAAGTGGGCAGAAATGCCCCGTCCCCCTGACGGGTGCGACCTATCGGGCCAACAACAACATCTGAACTGGATCACATGAGCAAACGTGCGGAATCGAAGTACAAAATAAATCGGCGCCTCGGCGTCAATCTCTGGGGACGCCACAAAAGCCCCCTCAACAAGCGGGAATACGGCCCCGGCCAGCACGGTCAGCGGCGCAAAAAGCCATCGGACTTCGGCACCCAGCTCATGGCGAAGCAGAAACTCAAGGGTTATTACGGCAATATCGGCGAGCGCCAATTTCGCCGCTTCTACGAAGAAGCGATGCGGCGGCGCGGCGACAACGGCGAGAATTTGATCGAGTTGCTGGAGCGCCGGCTTGAGACCGTTGTCTATCGGCTCAAGTTCGCGCCGACTGTGTTCTCGGCGCGCCAGCTCGTTAACCACGGCCACATCCAGGTCAACGGCAAGCGCGTCAATATCGGCTCGTTCCTGCTGAAGGACGGCGATCAGATCGAGATCCGCAACAAGAGCAAGACCATGGCGCTGGTGCTCGAAGCAACAAAGTCGGCCGAGCGCGACGTGCCGGACTATCTCCAAGCCAATCACGACCAGATGAAGGGCGCCTTTGTGCGCGCGCCAAAACTAGCCGACGTGCCCTACCCCGTGCGGATGGAGCCCAACCTAGTCATCGAATTCTATTCGCGATGAACAAGGCCGCCGCGCGAAAACGGAAGCCGCCCGTTCCGGGCGGCTTTTTGTTTCGCTATCCTCGCGTGTGGGGGGCGATCCCATGCCTTGGGTGAAGATCGTCATCATTCTGCTGCTGATTCTGCTCAATGGATTTTTTTCCATGGCGGAAATGGCAATCATTTCGGCGCGCAAGGCCCGACTGCAACAATCGGCCGACGCCGGACGCGAAGGCGCCCGCGTCGCGCTCGACCTGAAGCAGAACGCCGGCCGCTTCCTTTCGACGGTGCAAATCGGCATGACCGCCATCAGCGTCCTGGCGAGTGTGCTCGGCGGCGCGACTCTTGCCGACATCGTGAACCGCTGGCTGGTCAATATCGGCGGCTGGCCGGGGCGTAACGCCACGGCCATCAGTTTCGCCGCTGTCGTCGCGGTCATTTCCTATCTGACTTTGATTTTCGGTGAGTTGGTTCCGAAGCGTATCGCGTTGAGCCGGCCCGAAACCATCGCCGCCGCCTTGTCGCGACTCCTCAGTCTCGCCTCGCGGATGGCGCGGCCGGCGGAATGGATTCTCGAACGGTCGAGTTCCGTGGTGCTGAGTCTGGTGCCGCTTAAAGCGCAAGAGCCGCAAGCCACCACCGACGAGGAAATTTCAATCATGCTACGCGAGGGTGCGGCGCTCGGTCACTTCGAACGCACCGAGACCGCGATCGTTCAGATGGCGCTACGGCTCGACGACCGGCCCGTCAACGCCGTGATGACGCCGCGTATCCAGGTCGAGTTCCTCGATCTCGGCGACAGCGACGCGGAAAACCGGCGCAAAATCGTCGCCAGCGCCTATTCCCGCTTCCCTGTGATAGAGGGTACGCCGCCGCAAGTTCTCGGCATCGTCGAGGGCAAGAAGCTGCTCGCCGCCGCGCTCGGCGGCAAGGCGTTCGATCTGCGGGCCGCCCTCCGCCCACCGTTATACGTGCCTGTGACCGTCACCGCCCTGCGCGCGCTCGAAATATTCAAGGCGTCCGGCGAGCCGATGGCGCTGGTGGTGGACGAGTTCGGCGAGCTCGAGGGCATTCTCACCCTGCACGACATTATGACCTCGCTTGTCGGCGATATCGCGTCGCCGGAAGAGCCCGGCAGCCCGTCGGTGGTGAAGCGCGACGACGGCTCGTGGCTGATCGACGGCATGGTGCCGATCGACACGGTGCGGGACACGATCGGGCTGGCGGCGCTGCCCGGCGAAGGCGAGGGCGATTTTCACACGCTCGGCGGCTTCGTCATGTCGCGCGTCAACCGCATCCCGAAGGTCGGCGACAAGACCACGGTCGCCGGCTATCGCTTCGAGGTCATGGTCATGGACGGCCGTCGC
>JASHUX010000355.1 GCA_030039775.1 Alphaproteobacteria bacterium
CGGTCGGTGCTCAGTTTCACGACATCCCTCCTCAATACGGTTGAACCGCCAAGACACCAAGGCACCGAGAAAAGGATCGCCGCGCGAAGCGCGGCATAAAAGCATGGCGTCTTTGCGCCTTTGGCGGTGACGTGTCTTTGTCTCTTGGTGTCTTTGTGCCGTGGTGGTTCAAATTCTTTTAGAACAGCGCCAGGGTGCGGACTTCGATGCTTTGGCGCGGCGCGGCGTCCGGCGTGCTGGTCGGGTCCTGGAACGAGGTATGCGCGGCCCATTGCGGCGCGCTCGTTTCGGAATCGCACAAACGGAACACCAGCGCCTCGCTCGGCCGCAGCCGCGGCGCGTAATACCAGCGATGATTTGGATTGTGCGCGAGGTTCCAGCCGGCGGGATTCTTCACGCCCGACTGGCTGTTGCCGCCGATCGGTCCGTAGATCAGGTCCGCGCGCGCCACGCTGGCGGAATCGCACAGCGCGAGCGGGGCGCTTTCCACCGTGACCAGTGGCCGCCACACATTGATCTGCATGACGCGGCGGTCGGCGTAGTAAGCGGCCCCGTCGGGCGGCAGCATGCGTTCCACCACGGCGCGCGTGGTCGGCAGGTCGTAATCGATATGGGCGTTGTGGACCGATTTGTGCGCCGTCGCCGGCGCGTCGGCGCCGTTGTGCCGCCGCAGGTAGCCGAACGTCACGACCTTGGCGCAGCCGGTCAAATCGCGGATCAAGTCCTTGATTTCGGGCAGGTAAATGTCGTCGATCTGCTTCGCGTCCCAAAAATCCGTGACGCGCGACGGCCGCTCCACCAGCACGAAGCCGGTTGTGTCGAGCGACAGCGATTTCGCGATCGGCCGCATGTCGCGAACCGTCATCCGATACGGCAGCAACGTCAGCGTCGATTTGTGGCGCTCGCGGTCGTTGATCCCGCCGATCGGCGCCTTCGGGTCGACGTAATTGATGATGGTTTCGATCGCGGGCAGCGTCCGCGTCAGATCCTCGAAGCCCGGCACCGGTTCCTCCCTTGCGCTCTATCCGAGCAGCGACGCCAGCATTGCCAGCAAGGCGTCCGCCCGGAACGGCTTTTCCAACACCGCATCCGCGCCGAGCGCCTTTGCCTTGTCAAGGCCGTCGCCGCCCGACATCGCGACGATTTTCGCCGTGGCGCCGCTTCGGCGCAATTCCGCGATGGTCTCGCCGCCCGGCTTGTCCGGCATGACCAGGTCGGCGAGCACCAGCGCGGGCGACCGTTGGCGGTAAAGTGCGATGCCGGCGTCACCAGTCGCCGCCTCAATTATCTCGTGTCCTTTGCCGGCGAGAATGCGCTTCACGGTGAAGCGCACCAGCTCTTGATCGTCGATAACGAGAATTAGCGCCATGCGACCCCTCGAAAAGCGCGAAAGATATTACGCAGATTTCGCGTCCCGGCAAACCTGGACAGCACATAGCCATGTCGCCCATTCTGCGCGGCGATGACGGTGACGCGGGCCGAACTGGCGGTGGTGGGGGGCGGTCTCAACGGGTTGACCCTGGGCATTGCCTGCGCGGCGGCCGGGCTCGAGGTCGCGGTGATCGACCGCGAAGACCCCGCGACCATGCTCGGCGAGCGGTTCGACGGCCGCACCAGCGCCATCGCCTACGGCTCGATGCGGGTGCTCGACGGGATCGGCGTGTGGCCGCTGGTCGCCGGCACGGCGGAAGCGATCCGCGAAATCCGCGTCGCCGATAATTGGGCGCCGCTGTTCCTGCATTACGACCACCGCGAGATCGGCGACGAGCCGCTGGGCTGGATCGTCGAGAACCGCGCGCTGCGCCGCGCCCTGCATGCGCGCGCGGGCACGCTGCCGAATTTGCGGCTGATCGCGCCGATGACGGTCACCAGCCGAGATGGTGGCGCGGCGGCGTTGGCCAACGGCGACGTCGTGCGCGCCGAGCTGATCGCGGCGGCGGACGGCAAGAACTCGCCGCTGCGCGAGGCAGCCGGCATCCGCACGATGACGTGGTCCTACCCGCAGATCGGCATCGTCGCCACGGTGCGCCACGCCAAGGCGCATCGCGGCGTCGCCGTCGAGCATTTCCTGCCGGCGGGTCCGTTCGCGATCCTGCCGATGACGGACAGCCGCTCGTCGATCGTATGGACCGAGCGCGCCGCGTTGGCGCCGACGCTGTTGGCGCTCGACGACGCGGCGTTCCACCGCGAGCTCGCGTCGCGGTTCGGCGATTTCCTGGGCGAGATTTCAGTCGAGGGGCCGCGCTGGTCCTATCCCTTGTCGTTCCTCCACGCCGAGACCTATATAGCGCCGCGCCGCCGCCGACATCGAGCCCGAGCCGGCGCCGCTCGACCACGATCTCGGCGAGCGCGGCCACGTCGCGCAGACCCAGGTTGAAGCCTTGCCCCGCGATCGGGTGGATCGTGTGCGCCGCCTCGCCGACCAGCGCCAGGCGCGGCGCGGCCATCCGCCTGGCATAGAGGAACGACAGCGGATAGGACCAGCGCGGTCCCTCGACTTGGAGCGCGCCCAGATGGTCGCCGAAGCGGCGCGCGAGCTCGGCGGCAAATCCAGCCTCGTCGAGCGCCATCAGCGCCGGCGCGAGCGCGCTCCGCTCCGTCCACACGATCGAGGAGCGCTCGCCGGTCATCGGCAGGATCGCGAACGGACCCGCCGGCAGGAAATGCTCGACGGCGACGCCGCGATGCGGCCGCGCGTGGCGCACCGTGGCGACGATGCCGGTCTGCGGATAGGACCAGGTGAAGGCGCCGATCCGGGCCGCCTCGCGCAGCGGCGAGGCGTGCCCGTCCGCCGCCGCCACGAGCTGGGCGCCGATCGTGCGGCCGTCCTCGAGGCGGGCC
>JASHUX010000045.1 GCA_030039775.1 Alphaproteobacteria bacterium
GGGCGAGTCAGGTCGGCATCGGTCTCCGAAACACGCCAGCGATTGGCGGCGCTCGATCCAAGGGGACGCATAGGTCTAGCCTTGCCGCGGGATGCTCATGGCATCGGCCTTGCATTTTCCCAGCCAAGGACCGCCGTGACAGGATTTCCGCGCCGATTGTGGGAAGAGATGACGACCGCGGACTTCGCGACGTTGGACGCGAGCCGCGTCACCGCGGTGCTGCCCGTCGCGGCGATCGAACAACACGGTCCGCATCTCCCGGTCAATGTCGATGCCGCGATCAACCGCGCGATCGTCGCAGCGATCATCGCTCAGTTGCCGGGGGATTTGCCCGTGACGTTCCTGCCGATGATGCCGGTGGGGAAATCCAACGAACATATGGCGTTTCCTGGCACGCTGACGTTGTCGGCCGAGACCCTGATCAGCGTGTGGACCGAAATCGGCGAGAGCGTCGGCCGCGCCGGCATCCGCAAATTCGTGATGCTCAATTCGCACGGTGGCCAACCACAAATCATGGATATCGTCGCGCGCGATTTGCGGGCTCGGCTCGGCATGTTTGCGGTGACGCTCAACTATTGGGGCGTCGGCATGCCCGACGGATTGTTCCCGCCCGAGGAGGCTCAGCACGGCATTCATGGCGGTTCGAGCGAAACGTCCTTGATGCTTCGCCTCCATCCCGATCTGGTCCGCGACGCAGAGCGCCGGAACTTCGTTCCCTCTTCGGTCGCGATGGCGGAGCGCTACAAATTCCTTCGCCCCGAGGGAGCGGGAATCAGCTTCGGCTGGCAGACTCAAGACCTCAATCAGCTCGGCGCTTGTGGCAACGCGCTCGACGCCGACGCGGATAGAGGCCGGCGGATCATCGAATACGTCGTGCCGCGCCTCGTCGATGTCCTGCGCGAGATCGATTCCTACCCGCTGTCCGCGCTGCGCACCCTCGCCTGATTTAACCCGATCGCCCATTGATGCGGCGATGATGCGGGCCGGTCTTCGCACCACACCAGCATCAAATTGCGCTCCGATCAGTGCTTTTTCTGCAGCGTCGCCTGGTCCCGGAACGGTGCACTTTGGCACGGCTCTTGCCGATGGCGGATACGGGATCGTACGGCATCAAATGGGGGACACCATGCGCAAATTCATCACCGTGACGATTGCCGCCGCCACGCTGGTTGCGGGCGTCGCGAGCGGCAACGCCGCCGAAACCAAAATTGTGTTCGGCACCAATTGGCTCGCGCAGGCCGAGCATGGCGGCTACTACCAGGCCAAGGCAGAAGGCTATTACGACGCGGCCGGTCTCGACGTTTCAATCAAGATGGGCGGCCCACAAGTCAACACGGCGCAGCTCCTGATCACCGGCGCGTTGGATTTTGCGATGATCTCCAACTCCTTCATTCCCATCAACATGGTGAAGCAGAACATCCCCTATGTCGCCGTCGCCTCGATGTTCCAGAAGGATCCGCAGGTGCTGATGGCGCATCCGGAGCTCGGTTTGACGACGCTGGGCGACATCAAGGGCCGGCCGGTGGCGATTTCGACCGACGCAATGGACACGTACTGGAAATTTCTCGAGGTCAAATACGACTTCACCCCCGATCAAATCCGGCCCTACGCGTTCGACGTCGCGCCGTTCCTCGTGAACAAATCGCTGATCCAGCAGGGATACCTGACGAACGAGCCGTTTCGGGTCATGGAGAACGGCGTCAAGCCGCAAGTCTTCCTGCTGGCAGATTACGGCTACACCTCCTATTCCGAGCTGCTGATGTGCTCGAAGAAGATGGTGCAGGAGCACCCCGACATCGTGCAGAAGTTCGTCGATGCCTCGATCAAGGGCTACTACACCTTCCTTCACGGACCGCACGACAAGGCGCTTGCGCTGATCAAGCAGCAGAATCCGGACTACACGGACAAGGCGGCGTCGGACGCGGTTCAGGCCATGGAGAAATACGGCCTGCTCGAATCGGGCGACGCGCTCAAGCTCGGCATTGGGGCGATGACCGACGCCCGGTGGAAGGATTTCTTCGACACAATGGTGAAGGCTAAGGTCTATTCGCCGGACCTGGACTATAAATCCGCCTACACGATGCAATTCGTGAACAAGAAGGTCGGAATGTGACTCTCGCGGTCGACACGCGGACTTGGGCGGGCGCCACCGTCCCGGTCGTCGATATCGCGGGCTATTTCAGCGGCGATACGGCGGAGAAGCGCCGCGTCGCCCGGGAGGTCGGCGAGGCCTGCCGAACAATCGGCTTCCTCGTTGTGTCGGGGCATGGCGTACCGGCGTCGCTGATCGAGCGGATGCACGCAACGTCGCGCGCCTTTTTCGATTTGCCCGACTCTGCGAAACGCCGTTCGATGACGCCGGACCCGAATATCTATCGCGGCTACTATGCGATTGGCTCGAACGCCGTCGCCTATAGCCGTGACGATTTGGTGGCGCCGCCCGACCATCGCGAGATTTTTTCGATCAATCGGGTCGCGGTCGATGAAACTGATCCGTATTATACGTCGCCGCTGGGTCGCCGCATTTTCGCGGCCAATATCTGGCCGGAGGCCGTGCCTGACTTCCGCGCGACCTGGACCGAATACTATCGGACGATGGAGAAATTATCCCGCGACCTGATGCGGATGTTCGCGCTTGCGCTCGATCTCGACGAATTTTGGTTCGACGATAAAATCGATAAGCACATGACCAATCTGATCGCGAGCAATTATCCGGACCAACCGGAGGAATTGCCGAACGGCCAGCTCCGCGCCGGACCGCACACGGACTACGGCTCGCTTACTATCCTCAAGACCGAGGACAAGCCCGGCGGCCTCGAAGTTCTCGATGCCAGAGGCAATTGGTCGCCGGTTTCGATCGTGCCTGACACTTTCATCATCAATCTTGGCGACCTGATGGCGCAATGGACCAACGATCGCTGGGTCTCGACCATGCACCGCGTGGTAAATCCGCCGCGCGAGCGCGCCATCGGCAGCCGCCGCCAGTCGCTCGTGTTTTTCCACCAACCGAACTACGACGCGATGGTCGAATGCCTGCCTAGTTGCCATGGCGACGGCGCCAAATATGCGCCGATCACCTCGGGCGAGCATCTGTTGATGAAGATGGCGAAAATGCAAGACGTCGGCCGTGCCGATAAATCGACGGCGTGAGAATTTGCACTAGCTGTTTTGGCGGATCGCCAGCGATAACTGGGCCGCAAAGGTCGCGGCGGCTGAAGACATGGTGCGCCGTTTGTTCGTAATAAGCGCCAGCTCCACGCGCGCGATGTCGCGGTCCACCAAAGGAATGACAATGAGTGAACCCTGGGTACGCCGCCGCACAAGGGGCAAGGCTTGAAAACAGATCGCGTCTGAAAACTTGGCGGATTCCTCCATCAAGGCGATCGAATTCGATGCGAGCGCCGGACGAAAATCGAGTGCCGCCTGTTCGAACGCGTATTCGAGACGGCGCCGTCCGCCCAACGTTTCATCGCCCATCGCGACCGGAAAACCGATGCAATCAGTCAACCGCAGACTACGCCGGCGTGCCAATGGGTGGTTTCGACCGACGAAAGCATGGAGGTAGTACGGCGCGGTTGCGAGCGACAAGAGACGGGCGGAACTCGGCGCGTTGATGGTGAGACCGAGTTCGGCCTGTTCCTGCGCCACCGCGTTGGCGACCTCCACCGACCCCGCGATCCGGACCTGAAAAGCGACACGCCGGTGATTGAGATGAAACTGCGCGAGCGCCCGCGCCAGAAATGGTTCGATCGCGGCCTCGACGGCGGCAATCGTTACGTGACCGCGTTGCGCGCCTTTGAGCGCGTCGATCTGTGCCCGCACCGTGTCGAAGGCAGCGTTGCTTTGGCGGATGTGCAACAACAGAAACTCGCCCGCCGACGTCAGCCGCACGCCGCGAGACCAGCGCTCGAATAATTGCGCGCCGAGCGCGCGCTCGAGTTCGATGATCATCCGGTTCACGGCTGAGGACGCTGTGTTCAGCGATTCAGCGGCGCGGCGAATCGAACCGCGCCGCGCCACTTCCTCGACATAGCGAAACGCCCTCGTTTGCACCAACTGCGATACGGCCACGGCGGCCTCCGGCTCATCGTCCGGGTGGACACCATGCGAAGATCGGGCCAAGCGAGCGAAAAATTCGAGCGCTGGGAGCGATTCTTGCCGCTACCGCCGCTCGGAGTCGCCGCCCTACCGTGGGCGGCATCGGGGGTGCGGCACGATGGCAAAACAGGCGCTGGCGTTTCGTGTTCCCATGGCCAACCCGGGCGATACCAGTGCGCTCGAGGCGCTGCTCGACGACGGCACGGTGAAGGCCGAAGAGATCGTCGCGGTTCTTGGCAAGACCGAAGGGAACGGCTGCGTTAACGACTACACCCGGCCCTACGCAGTCGAAGCGCTAAAGTCGGCGCTGGCGCCGCGGCTCGATTGCAGCCGCGCCGCGGCGAGCGCCCGCATCGGCATGGTGATGTCCGGCGGAACGGAAGGCGGTTTATCGCCCCATTTTCTGGTGCTCGCGGAACGTAACGGCGCGACGCCGGCAAACGGCAAACGTCTGGCGTTCGGCAAGGCGACAACGCGGCCTTTTTTGCCGGAGGAAATCGGCCGGATACCGCAAATTCGCGAGACGGCCGCCGCGGTCGGGCGCGCGATCCGCGACGCCGGTATCTCATCCGACAGCGACGTCCATTTCGTCCAGGTCAAGTGTCCGCTGCTAACGGCGCAGCGCCATGCCGACGCGGTCGCACGTGGCGCCAGGCCCGCGACGCACGATACTTACGCCTCGATGGGGCTGTCGCGCGGTGCGTCTGCGCTCGGAGTCGCCCTGGCGCTGGGCGAGATCGCAGAGAGCGCGGTTTCCGACGACGCAGTATGCCGCGATTTCGAGTTGTGGTCGGCCCGCGCCAGCGCTTCCGCCGGCATCGAGCTGACGCATAGCGAGGTGATTGTTCTCGGCAACAGCGCTCTCTGGGGCGGCGATCTGGTGATCGGCCACGCCGTGATGCGCGATGCGATCGATTTGGGCGCGATTTATGACGCGCTGGCGGTTGCGGGCCTGGAGACGACCCGGCAACTGACCGAAGAGCAACGGCGGCGGTTGCGCGCATTGCTCATCAAGGCCGAACCTTCGTCCAACGGCGAAATTCGCGGCCGCCGCCATGTGATGCTCGACGACAGCGACATCCTGGCAACGCGCCATGCCCGCGCTTTTGTCGGCGGCGTCGCGGCCGGCGTCGTGGGTCGTACCGACCTCTTCGTTTCCGGCGGCGCCGAGCACCAAGGTCCGGACGGCGGCGGTCCCGTGGCCGCCATTTGCACCGCCGCGTGAGCGCGACCATGCGGCATGCCGATGGCATACAAGTTGCAGCCCGGAAAGCGTTATGAGCACGCGCTTCGATGTCGAGCTGATAGCCGTCACGAAACGCTACGGTCCGACCGTCGCGGTGGACAACATCGATCTGCGCATTCCGGAACAAAGCTATTGCTGTCTGCTGGGGCCTTCGGGCTGCGGCAAAACCACCACGCTGCGAATGATCGCCGGACATGAATCCGTGTCCGATGGCGATGTTTTAATCACTGATCAAAATGTCACCAACCTACCGCCGGCAAAACGCGGGACAGCGATGATGTTCCAGAATTACGCGCTGTTTCCGCATCTCAATTGCGTGGACAACGTGGCGTTCGGCTTGAAAATGCGCGGCGTCGGAAAGGCCCCCCGGCAGGCTCAAGCGCACGAATTTCTCGGGCTTACGCAGATGACGGCGTTCGCCGACCGTTTGCCGTCGCAACTCTCGGGCGGACAACAGCAGCGCGTGGCGCTGGCGCGTGCGCTGATCACCAAACCGAAAGTGCTGCTGCTCGACGAGCCGCTGTCTGCGCTCGACCCATTTCTGCGCGGCCGGATGCGCGAGGAGTTGAAGCGGCTCCAAAGCGAGCTTGGCATCACCTTCATCCACGTCACGCATTCCCAAGAGGAGGCGATGGCGCTCGCGGATCTGGTGGTAGTGATGGAGGGCGGCCGAATTCAACAGGCGGACGACCCGCGTCACGTCTTCGACCGACCGAAGACGGCATTCGTCGCGCGCTTCCTTGGCGGGCACAATTTGGTGCCGCGCGACGGTGGAACGGAGCTCGCGGTCCGCACCGATCGTTGCCGCCTCTTCGCTATCGACGAAACGGTCGAACCGAGTTTGTCCGGCGCGGTCAGCGCCATCGAATATCAAGGGACACGCGTCCAGGTGACACTCGACACCGATCTCGGCGTTCGCGTCGTGTCGCATTTGCCCGACGAAGAATTTTACGTCCATCCGTTCCACATCGGCGATCGCGCCCGCCTTGGCTGGTCGCATGCCGATGCTCACCCCGTCATCGCAAACTAGGGAGCGACCCATGAAAAAATCAGGCACGTCACGCACCGGCTTCTCGCGTCGGCGCTTTCTGAAGTCGGGCGCGGCATTGGCCGGTACCGCCCTGGGGTCGGGCGCCGTCACCGGCCTCCCGATGGTATGGGCGAAGAAATTCGACAATATCACCCTGCGTCAGTTCGGCACCGGCACCTCGAATCTCAACGCGATCGCCGAGAAATGCAAACAAGACCTTGGCATCACGCTGGAAATGACGGCGATGGATACCGACGCCGCGGTGCAGCGCGCGGTGACACAACCCCAATCCTATGAGATCGCCGACATCGAATATTTCAGCATCAAGAAGGTGTTTCCGACCGGCGTGATCCAGCCGATGGCGGTCAAGCGCATCAAGCTGTTCGACAAGATCGTGCCGATCTTCATTACCGGCAAACTGACGCCGGCTTCTAAAGTGGCGCAGGGCACGGCGCCGCACACGGTCGAATTCGTCGAAGGTCCGCATTCGCGCAAATTCGCGAAGCACCCGACCGAGTGGGCGACCATGATGCCCACCATCTACAACGCCGACACGCTCGGCATCCGGCCCGACCTGGTTGGCCGGCCGATCACAAAATGGAGCGATCTGGTCGATCCGGCGTTCAAGGGCAAGGCCTCGATCCTCAATATCCCCGGCATCGGCATTATGGACGCCGCGATGGTCATGGAGTCGCTCGGCAAGACCAAATACAAGGACAAGGGCAACATGACCCGCGAGGAGATCGACAAGACGATCGCCTTCCTGATCGAAACCAAGAAGGCGGGCCAGTTCCGCGCGTTCTGGAAGAGCTTCGACGAAAGCGTCAACCTGATGGCGTCGGGCGAGGTCGTTATTCAGTCGATGTGGTCCCCCGCCGTGGCGGCGGTGCGCTCCAAGGGCATCCCCTGTAAATATCAGCCGCTCGCGGAAGGCTATCGCTCATGGGCCAGCGGTCTCGCGATCGGGTCCCACGTCAAAGGCGTGCAGCTCGAAGCCGCCTACGAATATCTCAACTGGTACATTTCGGGCTGGGTAGGCGCCTATCTGAATCGCCAAGGCTATTACTCGGCGGTGCTCGAGACTGCCAAGAAATACATGAGTGCCGACGAATGGGGTTACTGGATGGAGGGCAAGGCGGCGCAAGGCGACATCCTCAGCCCCGAGGGCAAGGTCATGGAAAAGGCCGGCGCTGTGCGTGACGGCGGTTCGTTCTATGAACGCATGGGCCATGTCGAATGCTGGAACTCGGTCATGGACGAGGACCGCTACATGGTCCAGAAATGGAACGAATTCATCGCGGCATGAGCACGTTACCGGTCGCTGCGGGGGGCACGGCGCGCGCCGTCGCGCCCCGCACGCACCGGCGCTTCGATTTCGCCCGAGCTGCCGCCTATTTTCAGGCCGCGCCGCTGGCGATTGTGTTTTTGTGCTTCTTGGTATTTCCGATCGTCGCGATCGTGGTCGTGAGTTTTTTCGACTACGATTCTGTCCAGATCATCCCACGCTTCACGCTCGAAAATTATCGCGAGCTGCTGTTTTCCAAGGTCACGTGGGAGACTTATCTCAACACATTCCGCTTCGCCGCAATGACCTGGGCGGCGACGCTCGTTGTCGGCTTCACGCTCTCATATTTCCTTGCCTTCCACGTCCGCTCGACCTTGATGCAGATCGCGTTGTCGCTGCTCTGCACGGTGCCCTTCTGGACCTCGAACATCATCCGCATGATTTCGTGGATTCCGTTCCTGGGCCGTAACGGGTTGCTCAACATGGCGTTGGTGCGGCTCGGGATCATCCACCAGCCGCTGGAATTCCTGCTGTTTTCCGATTTCGCGGTGGTTCTGGCGTTAGTTCATCTCAACACGTTCTTCATGATGATCCCGATTTTCAATTCGATGATGCGAATCGATCGATCGTTGATCGAGGCGGCGCGCGACGCCGGTGCGCGCGCGCCGCAGGTCCTGTGGAATGTTGTCATTCCGCTGTCGAAGACGGGTATCGCCATCGGCTCGATCTTCGTGATCGCGCTGGTGATGGGCGACTTTATTACGGTACGGCTGATGAGCAGGGGCCAGAGCGCGTCGGTCGGCCTGATGATGGCGAACTCGATCAGCCTGCTTCAATATCCCGCCGCCGCGGCGAACGCAGTTCTGTTGCTAATCTTGGTCCTCGGCATGATCGCGGGCATCGTGCGCGGCGTCGATATCCGCCGCGAGCTGACAGGAGCCAACCCCGGCGGGACGGCGACCAATGAGTGACCGCAAGCGCACCGCCGGTTTCTACCTGCTGGCGGGCTTCTTCGGCCTTTACGTTCTTTTCCTGTACGGGCCGACCATCACCATCGCCGTGTTGTCGTTCCAGGGCCCGAATGGTGGCCTGACTTTTCCCATGAACGGCCATTCGCTGCATTGGTTCGCGAACCTGTTTCAGCCGCAAATGGTGGGCGACTTTGGCGGGTCATTGGAGCGTTCGTTGTTGCTAGGAGCGATGGTGATGGCGACTACCGTCGTGGTGTCGTTGGCTGCGGGACTTGCTTACCGGAAGCGATTCAAAGGCGATACGCCGCTCTTTTACCTCGCGGTTGCGAGCCTGGTGGTGCCGTCGATCCTGGTCAGCCTCGGCATCGGCTTGATGTTCGGCCAAAGCGGGCTCGACACGGCGTGGTACGGCTCGGCCTACGGAGCGCAGTTAACCTGGACCTTGCCGTTCGGCCTGCTGATCATGTTCGCGGTGTTCAGCCGCTTCAACCCATCCTACGAGGAGGCGGCGCGCGATCTCGGCGCGTCACCTTGGCAGACATTGCGCCATGTCGTGTTGCCGATCATCGCACCGAGCTTGTTGGGCGTAGCGTTATTCGGCTTCACCCTGTCTTACGACGAATTTGCGCGCACCCTGCTGACCGCAGGCGAAGACAACACGCTACCGCTCGAAATCTATGCGATGACCACCAATATCACGACGCCGGTCCTATACGCGCTGGGCACTCTGACCACCGCGTTCTCGTTCGTCGTGATCGGCAGCTGCATCGCCGCCGTACTAATCATTCAGCGCCGTCGCGCTCGGCGCGCCGCCTGAGCCGTAAGATGCGTATTCTGGCGGTAAATCCGAATACGACGGCGTCAATGACGGAAAAGATCGCTTCGTCCGCCCGCTCGGTCGCCGCCGCCGGCACATCCATCGAAGCCGTGACCTCGCGGACCGGGCCGGAAAGTATCGAAGGTTATTACGACGAGGCGTTTGCCGTGCCGGGTCTTATCCAAGCGATCGTCGCCGGGGAGCAAGCGGGGGTGGATGGCGCCGTCATCGCTTGCTTCGACGATACCGGTCTCGAGGCCGCGCGGGCAGCGGTGGCCATTCCGGTGGTCGGTATTTGCGAAGCCGCGATTCACTTCGTATCCCCGCTTGCACATCGCTTCTCGATCGTCACGACGTTATCGCGGTCCATCGCGCCGCTTGAGACATTGACCGAACGGTACGGTGTCGCCCGTCGCTGTCGGGTTCGTGCGGCCGAAGTACCGGTGTTGGCGCTTGAGGATTCCGCGTCGGACGCGATCCAGAAGATCGAGAACGAGATCGCAGTCGCGCTGCGGGAGGATCGCGCCGAGGCGATCATCCTTGGTTGCGCCGGGATGACCGATCTTGCGGCCGCGTTTGGGCGCAAATTTGAAGTGCCGGTGATCGAAGGCGTGGGCGCGGCAGT
>JASHUX010000356.1 GCA_030039775.1 Alphaproteobacteria bacterium
ATGCCAAGCGAGATACGCTCTTTCTCGACGTCTACGTCGAGGACACGAACCTTGACCGTGTCACCCTTGTTGTAATCCTTGATCGCCTCTTCCCCGGCCTTGTTCCAATCGAGGTCGGAGAGATGGACCATGCCGTCGATGTCGCCGGGCAGGCCGACAAATAGGCCGAACTCAGTGATGTTCTTGACCTCGCCCTGAAGCTCGGTACCGGTCGGGTATTTCTCCCGGAACCCTTCCCAGGGATTTTCCATGCACTGCTTGAGGCCCAAGGAGATACGGCGCTTCGCCGGATCGACGTCGAGCACCATCACCTCGACCTCTTGGCTGGTCGAGACGATCTTGCCCGGATGCACGTTTTTCTTGGTCCAGCTCATTTCCGAGACATGGACAAGGCCTTCGACGCCCGGCTCCAGCTCGACGAAGGCGCCGTAGTCGGTGATGTTGGTGACGCGGCCTCGGAGCTTGGTGCCCGACGGATACTTGTTCTCGACGCCTTCCCACGGATCGGCCTCGAGCTGCTTCATACCCAGCGAAATACGGTGTGTCTCGGGATTGAAGCGCACCACCTGCACCTTGACGCTCTGGCCGATATGGAGGGCCTCCGACGGATGGTTGATGCGCCGCCAGGCGATGTCGGTGACGTGCAGCAAGCCGTCCACGCCGCCCAGATCGACGAACGCGCCATAATCGGTGATGTTCTTGACCACGCCGGTGAGGACCTGGCCTTCCTTGAGGCTCGCCACCAGCTCGGAGCGCGCTTCGGCGCGGCTCTCTTCAAGCACCGCGCGGCGCGACACGACGATGTTGCCGCGCGGGCGGTCCATCTTCAGGATCTGGAACGGCTGCGGCGTGCCCAGAAGCGGGGTGATGTCGCGCACCGGACGGATATCGACTTGGCTTCCGGGCAGGAACGCGACGGCGCCGTTCAAGTCGACGGTGAAGCCGCCTTTGACGCGGCCGAAAATTGTGCCGTTGACGCGCTCGTTGCCCCGGAAGTTCTTTTCGAGCTGGGTCCACGCCTCTTCGCGCCGCGCCTTGTCGCGCGAGATCTGCGCCTCGCCGTGCTTGTCTTCCATCCGCTCGAGGAAGACTTCGACGACGTCGCCCGGCTTGATTTCGGCGCCGCGTCCCGGTCCCTGAAATTCCTTGAGGGGCACGCGCCCTTCGGCTTTGAGGCCGACATCGATCAGAACCGTATCGTTCTCGATCGCCACCACAGTCCCTTTGATGACCGTGCCTTCCAGCCCGGCGCTGGCGCCAAGCGATTCATCCAACAACGCGGCAAAACTCTCCCTCGGCTTATTCCCCGCGACATCCGTGACGGCCATGCGCTCTCCACTTTGCTCCCGAAAGTTTGGCGGTCCGGCGGCGCGGGAGACGCGTCCGGAAAGTCCGCCGTCAGGGTCGGGCGCGGCGGCGATGCCCGGTATTCATGGCGGATAGGAAAGCCGTTTCCGCTTACCGTTTCGTGACGGCGAGTGTATCGGCGATGGCTGCCAGCGCCGCGGCGAATACCGCATCGGCATCGAGCGTGCTGGTATCGATCACGATGGCGTCGTCGGCCGGAACCAACGGCGCCGCCCGACGCACGCTGTCGCGTGCATCGCGGGCTTTCATATCCGCAAGAACGCGCTGGTATATAGCCCCGCCGGCGTCCCCCTGCAACTCCCGGGTACGGCGCAGGGCTCGGGCCTCGGCGGTCGCGGTCAGGAACAGCTTGGCGTCGGCGTCGGGGCAGATCACGGTCCCGATGTCGCGGCCGTCGAGCACCGCGCCGCCGGGCCGCTGGGCGAAATTGCGCTGAAAGTCGAGCAACGCCTCCCGCACCGCCGGCATGGCCGCCACCACCGAGGAGGCGGCGGTGACGTTTTCGTCGCGCAGCCGCCGGTCCTCGAGCATCGAGAGGTCGAGCGCCTTGGCGGCACGCTCGGCGGTGGCGGGGTCGGCGGGATCGCCCATGCCCAGCGCCTCGAGCGCGACGGCGCGATAGAGGCTGCCGGTGTCGAGATGGGCGATGCCGAAATGCTGGGCGATGCGGCGCGCGATCGTGCTTTTGCCGGCGCCGGCCGGTCCGTCGATGGCGATGATCATGCCGGGCGGACGGTCGCGCCCGCGCCGTTCATGAGCGCGGCGAAACCGGGGAAACTGGTCTCGATGGTGGCGCCGTCGTCGATCCGCGTCGCCTGCTGGGCCGCCATGCCCATGACCAGGAACGACATGGCGATGCGGTGGTCGAGCTTCGCCGCGATCGCGGCGCCGCCGGCGGGCGGCTTGCCGGTGCCGTGGACGATGAGGCTGTCGCCCTCGACCGCGACCGTAACGCCGCTCGCGGCGAGACCGGTCGCCGTCGCCGCCAGCCGGTCGCTCTCCTTGACGCGCAGCTCTTTTAGGCCGTGCATCGCGGTGCGGCCTTGCGCAAACGCGGCGGCGACGGCGAGGATGGGATATTCGTCGATCATGCGCGGCGCGCGCTCCGCCGGAACCGTCACGCCGTTGAGCGCGCCGGCACGCACGACGATGTCCGCGATCGGTTCGCCGCCTTCGACCCGCCGGTTCTCGTACGTTATGTCGGCGCCCATTTCGGCCAGCGTCTCGAACAATCCCGTCCGCAGCGGATTGAGGCCGATATTCGGCAGGGTCAGTTGCGAGCCCGGCACCACCAGCGCCGCCACCAGCGGAAACGCGGCCGACGACGGATCGCCGGGCACGGTGAGATCGGACGCGACCAGCTCCGGCTCGCCCGTGACGGTGATGCGGCGCCCATCCGTGCCGTCCGCGACTGCGACCGTCGCGCCGAAATGGCGGAGCATGTTTTCGGTGTGATTGCGCGTCGGCTCCGGCTCGATTATGCTGGTAGCGCCCGGGGCGCTCAACCCGGCCAGCAGGATCGCCGACTTTACCTGCGCCGACGGCACCGGGAGTCGGTATTCGATCGGCAGTGGTTCCTTGGCGCCGATCACGGCGAGCGGCAGGCGCGAACCGTCACGCGCGACGAACCGCGCGCCCATCGCCGTCAACGGTTCGGTGACACGTGCCATCGGCCGGCGGCACAGCGATTCATCGCCGGTGAAAAAGCTGATGAACGGATGCGTCGCGACCAGGCCCATCAATAGCCGCGCGCCGGTGCCAGAATTGCCGAGATCGAGCACGGCGTCCGGCTCCGCCAAGCCGCCGACACCGACCCCGTGCACGGTCCAGACGCCGTCGGCGCCGCGTTCGATCGGCACGCCGAGGCGGCGCAATGCGCGCGCGGTGTTGAGCACGTCCTCGCCTTCAAGCAAGCCCGTGACGCGCGTAGTACCGACCGCCAGCGCCCCGAAGATCAACGCGCGATGCGACACCGACTTGTCGCCGGGAACCGCGACGCGCCCCGACAGCGCGCGCGCCTTGGCGGCGATCAACGGCGTTGCGGTGCTTGCGTTCATGCCGGGCAATATCCATATCGCGGGCGTCGGCGCCACACGAAAGCCGAGGACGGGGCGGGTGCCACGCGATTTAGCTTTTGACACGATAGTAGGATCGTGGCAATTGGCCGGCCACCCGCGAGATGCAGCGAGCGTGGAGGGTATCATTGGCTAAGGCGGAATGGGGTTTGAAGCGGCTGTGTCCGAATTGCGGGACGCGCTATTACGATATGCGGCACGATCCCATCGTCTGTCCGAAATGCGGCGCGCACTTCGATGCCGAGGCGGTGGTGAAGACACGGCGCGTGCGCACTCAGACGGTGACGGAGACGGCACTGGGTCCGATCGTGGCCGAGGATGTCGATCCGGAATTGGTTGCCGCCATCGCCAGCGAAGACGTGCCGGACGCGCTGCCGCCTGAAGGCACCGCGGTCGAAGTCGAAGGCGAGGAAGACGCCGAAACCGAAGGCGAGGGCGACGAGGCCGCCGAGGGCGAAGAAGGCGAGGAAGAAGAGGAAGTGCTCGAGGATGCGTCCGAGCTCGGCGAGGACGAAGACGACATGGCCGAGGTCATCGAGAACGTCGACGAGGAAGAGGAACGTTGACGGCCGCGCCGCGGCAGCGGTAATTGGCGTTTCGCCGCCGATAATTATATGATCGGCGCAACGACTTTCCCGGGGTCATAGCTCAGCTGGGAGAGCGCTACAATGGCATTGTAGAGGTCGCCGGTTCGATCCCGGCTGGCTCCACCAAATTTGAAGGGCTTGGCCGAAAGCGGCCAAGTCCTTCGATTTTGTGCGGAACCGATCCGCCAGGCCTCCGCACCATTTCGCCTCTCGGTTTGCCGGCTGTGCCGACGGGAGCGAAGCGACTATCGATCCGGCGCGTTGTATCGGCTACATTTCGTCACCGCTTGCTTCCGGGGGGATGGAACATGGGGCGCTGGCTTCTCGGCTTGTTGGCCACAGGGTTGGTCGTGGCCTTGTTAGGACCGGCGACGGCGCGGGCCGAGAGTCCTGATTGCAATCATCCGTCGAACCTCGCGCAACAGACAATTTGCTCGCATCCCGAGCTGTCTGCGAAGGATGGGGAGTGGATGGGCCTCCTTGAACAGTTGCACGAGCATCAGTCGGCGACGGATTTCGACGCGGTGGTGCGGGAAGAGCGGCGCTGGATCGCGATGCGCGATATTTGCCGCGCCGACGTGCGCTGCATTAGCCAATGGTACGATCAACGGCTCTGGATACTGCGCGGTGCCATGGCCGGCGCGTCACAGGCTCCGGCCCAACGCGAACAGACCGCGGCTCCGTCCACGCAACGGGCGATCCCGGCCCAGCCCCAGCGCGTGAAAATCATCGCCACCGGGACGGGCTATATCGTGACCGCGGATGGCGCGATCATCACCAATAATCACGTCATCGCGGAGTGCCCGGACGATGTCACCGTGCAACTGGATCGGCAGCAATCGAAGGGCGAGGTTATCGCGCGCGATCCGCGGAACGATTTGGCGCTGATCACCTCAAAGCTTCAACCGCGTGTCGTGCCGGCATTACGCACGGGCGTGCGGCTGGGCGAGAACATCGTCGTGTTCGGCTATCCGATCCCGGAATTTCTCGCCAGCTCCGGGAACTTCACCGTCGGCAACGTCACCGCGACCGAAGGTCTCAAGGACGATACCGGCCACGTGCAGATTTCCGCGCCGATCCAGCCGGGCAACAGCGGCGGCCCGGTGCTCGATCAGGACGGCAACGTCGTCGCCACGGTCGATTCGACGCTTAATGCAATCAACATGGCGAAGGAGACCGGCAATATATCCGAGAACGTAAACTTCGCGATCAAGGAAACCGTGGTGGAGAATTTCCTGGACGCCAACGGCGTGCGCTATAGCACGGCGGCGCTGTCGGCGCCGATGCAGGCCCCCGATCTGGCGGACCGTGCGCGTACGTTCACGGTATTCATCTTCTCCACGTGCGTCGTCGACAAACAGTCCAATTAGTTCCTCTGGACGACGGCGGTCGGGTCGCCGCTAAAGGGGCTTGGCCGGAAACGGCCACGCGCTTCTGGTTTTTACCGCGCGCCGATCTACATTATGGGGCGTCGGCAGCCGAGGAGGTTCGTCATGCAGAGTGAAAACCGGTTTTTCGACGATCTCGCCAAGGTCGCAAATGGGGCTCTGAATAATCTCGCCGGCTTCGGCAGCGAGATCGAGGCGCGGCTTCGCGATCAGGCCGAGAAAGTCCTGGCGCGAATGGACGTCGTGCGGCGCGAGGAGTTCGATGCGGTCAAGGCGATGGCGGCCAAGGCGCGCGAGCAGCAGGAAGCGCTCGAGGCGCGCGTCGCGTCACTCGAAGCCGAACTTGCCGCGCTCCGCGTCGATCGGGACACGCGCTAGTTCTTTCGTTGTCTCATCACCTAGCGCGGCTTTGGCCCGCGCACCCAGGAATCATTTGTCACCCGCCAACAACATTCCGTGGGCGGCCGGGCCAAGCCCGGCCGGTCCGAGCGGCATGCGGCTGACGACTCGCGTCAGCGACTCGCGCGATCGATTTTGCCCCCAGATTTCTTGTACCCGATTCGCATCAACGCTTGCCACGAGTCGCAAAACCCTTCAGCCTAGGTATAGGTAATCGGGCCGACATTACCCCAAGATATCGAAAAATGGCCCGGTGATCGTGGTCGTATAAGGGGGAATGATGACGTCTCTGTCGCTGGCCGGCGGTCAAAATCTCGGAAATCCTATCGATCTCGCGGAAGAAATCGTTCAAGCCAATCAATGGGCGCATGACCGCGCCAGCGACGAAGAATTGCTGGTTGAGATCGCCGGCAAATGGTCCGATTACCGGCTGCTGTTCCTGTGGCAGCGCGAAATCAGCGCGCTGCATTTTTCGTGCAGCTTCGACATGAAGGTGCCGAAGGCGCGCCGCGGCGCGATCCTCGAATTGCTGGCGGCGATCAACGAGCGTTTGTGGCTCGGCCATTTTGATTTGGTCAGCGACGATCTGTCGCCGGCGTTCCGGCAAGGCGTCTTGCTGCGCGGCTCGGGCGGTGCCAGTGTCGAGCAGCTTGAGGATCTGGTGGACATCGCCGTGACCGAATGCGAACGCTTCTATCCCGCGTTCCAACTGGTGGTGTGGGGCGGGAAGCCGGCCGAGGAGGCCATCGCCGTCGCCATGATCGATCCCGTCGGCGAGGCGTGAGCGAACCCGCGCCGATCGCGCTTTCCACCGTTTTATTGATCGGCTGCGGCCGCATGGGCGGCGCGCTGTTGAGCGGGTGGCTCGAACGCGATCTCGCCGACCGCTATGTCGTGGTCGAGCCGGCGGCCGGTCTGCGGCCGGCAACCGTGTCGCCGCATGTCGCTTTCGTCGACGCGCCCGAGCATCTCGATCCGAAGCTGAAACCGGACGTCGCCGTAATCGCCGTGAAGCCGCAGGTCATGGCCGAGGCGTTGCCGCATTATCGGCCGATGGCGAAGGCCGGCACCTTGTTCCTGTCGATCGCGGCCGGCCGCACGCTCGTCTTTATGGCCGGCCTGCTCGGCGCCGACGCTGCGTTGGTGCGCGCCATGCCCAACACGCCGGCTTCGATCGGGCACGGTATCTCCGTGCTTTGCGCCAACGCGAAGGTCGACGCCGCCGGCCGCGGACGCGCCGACGCGTTGTTGTCGGCGGTGGGGCAAGTGGCGTGGATCGAGGACGAGGCGCTGATGGACGCGGTTACGGCCGTGTCGGGGAGCGGCCCAGCCTATGTCTTTCTACTGATCGAATGCTTGACCAAGGCCGGGGTCGAGGCGGGCCTGCCGGATGCGCTTGCGGAAAAACTGGCGCGCGCCACGGTCGCGGGATCGGGCGAGCTCGCCCGCGTCTCGCCGCAATCGGCCGGGGCCTTGCGCGAGGCCGTTACCAGTCCCGGCGGCACGACCCGCGCCGCGCTCGACGTTCTGATGGCGAAGAACGGGCTCGAGCCGCTGCTTCGCCGCGCCGTGCTCGCGGCGACCAAGCGCTCGAAGGAACTGGCGGGATAGTCCTGTCGCGCGTCCGTCGACGGCCCGCCGGCCGGAAAACTAACGTCGTCTCACTTGCCTTGGTCTGGTTTGGGCGAGGGCCATGAACATACTGCCCTCGGGAATGTCGCTCGATTGCGACAGACGCACGATCGCTTGCCATGCCCACAGAAAAAATTTCAGCATTCGTAACTCCCGCCTGAACGACACGGCGGTAGCGTAGCGCCGCTCCATGGCAGGCGTGCGTCAACCGCGACGGCGGCGGCATCGGATAGAGTCCTTCTGTCGGATTATTTTTTCAGCGCGCGACCGAATGCGGCGTCACTCGCGGCGCTCGTCGCCGAATCGCCGTGGCTCGCGCTCTCGCTTTTCGTAATCGTCGGCGGGAGTACGACAGCATTCGGCGATATCGAGCGAGCCAAATTTGATGTCGTCGTCCTCGCACGTCGCCGCGTGCAACAGGGCGGCGCGCGCATTCCAGTAGTCATAGCTGCTGTCTTTCACCGGCCACGTCCTCGCACCCCAAACCGGTTCGAGAGCTGGGTCGTTCCTGCCGACGACTAAGCCGACCACGTCTCAATGGCCTTGCCGGTCTGATCGCGCGCCTCTTGTATTGTTCTTGTTATGTTCCAACATGTGCAGCGGGCGGTTTGGGGCCGCTAATTCGGCTCGGCAGCGGTGCCACACAGAGAGTCGGGACCAATGCAGCGCGCGCCAGTTAATTTCCAGCAGATAACAGGGGTAACAGGCGCTCGGCCGAGCGCCAAACGTCTAGGGATAGTGGTTCGGGCGCAGCGGAAACGGCTGAATCAAACGGTTTCAATGAGGGGAGACCACTACCAATCAGAATTTCCGGAACGAACCCAATTTTTTTGACGGTTCGGCTAAATCGCGGGT
>JASHUX010000357.1 GCA_030039775.1 Alphaproteobacteria bacterium
CCGGCACCAGCGCGCCGATGCCGATGGCGGCGAAGGCGAAGCCGGCGAACCAAGATGGGAACGAATGCAGGATCAGCGCGGGAACCGCAAAGGTCGCGCCATACTGCTTGAACGATGCGGCGAAGGCGGGTTCCTTGGCGACGCTGGCCGCGACCGCCATGAAGCCCAACAGGGTGATCAGCGCCAAGAGGAACGTGTAGGCGGGCAACAATGCCGTGTTGCGGCGGATCGCATGACGGCTCGACGCGCTCAGCACGCCTGTTATGGCGTGCGGGTACAGGAACAGCGCCAGCGCCGAGCCGAACGCGAGGGTTGCGTATGCGCTGTAGCCGCCAAAGGTGCCCGGACCAGGCTGCGGCAGGATCAGTTTCGCCGGCGGCACGGCGGCGAAGATGTTGCCGAAGCCGCCGAGCTGGATCGGCACCACGACGATCACCGCGATCACCGTGACGTAGATCATGATGTCCTTCACGATCGCGATCGCCGCGGGCGCCCGGAGGCCGCTGGTGTAGGTGAAGGCCGCCAGAACCACGAACGCGATGATCAGCGGCAGCTCGCCGAGGAAGCCGCCGACATGCACTCCCATCGCCGCGATCACCACCTCGATGCCGAGGAGCTGCAATGCGATGTACGGCATGACGGCGACGATGCCGGTCACGGCAATCGCGAGCGCCAGCGTCCGATTGCCGAACCGCCCGCCGACGAAATCGGCCGCGGTGATGTAGCCGTGCTTGCGCGACACCGACCAGAGCCGCGGAAACACGAGGAAGACAAAGGGGTAAATCAGGATCGCGTAGGGCACGGCGAAAAAAGCGATGGCGCCGGCGCCAAACGCCAAGGCCGGCACGGCGATAAAGGTATAGGCGGTATAAAGATCGCCGCCGAGCAGGAACCACGTCACGAGCGTGCCGAAACGGCCGCCGGCCAATCCCCATTCGCTGAGTAGTCCGAGATCGCCTCGGCGCCAGCGTGACGACAAAAAGCCCAGGATCGTGATGGCGGCGAAAAACGCCACGAATACAATCAGCGCCGTCCAATTCACCGGCATGGTTATTCGTCTTTGGTCACGAAATAGGCGAGTCCCGCCAACGCCGCGCCGATGATAATAGTGAGGAGCTGGAACCAATAGAAGAACGGGAAACCGACGAACGTCGGCTCGACCCGGTTATAAAGCGGCACCCACATGGTCAGCGGCACCAGGATCAGAAGAAGCCAGAGGCTCCAGACGCCACGACGGCTCCGGCCGTCCTTATTTTGCGATGAATCAGGCATCGCCTCCCCCACAAAATTCTTCTTGGTCCCGGCGTAACATAGCGTCGTCACGCTGACAAGAAACCGTGACGCGCCGCATGCCAAGTGACGCCGCCGCCGCGCTGAGATAATAAGGGAGCGCCAAGGGGGTTTTCATCATGCGATATTCTTTTCTGATGGTGCCGTTGCTGCTGTGGACCGCCGCCGCGACGGCGGCCGATCGTTGGACTTATTTCGCGGATCCGGCAGGCGCGTTCACGGTCGCAGTGCCGGCCGACCCGGTCGAAGGGCATAGCACTTCGCCCGGCGCCGACGGCAAGCCGATCGACATGACGTCTTATGCGATCGAGCGCGGCGACGGCGCCTTGGCGGTGGTCATAAGCGATTTGAGCCGGGTCACCGACAACGGCCACCTGCTCGAGGACGGCGTCGCCAATATCAAGGCGAGCGCCGCAGGCGGCTTCTCGGACGCATCGATCAAGGTCGACGGCCATCCCGGTCACGACGTCCACTTCACCGATAAGAACGGGGTGAAATTCGAGGACCGGATGTTCCTGCTCGGCACGAAGCTGTACCAGATGATGGCGGTGCTGGCGCCCGGCAACACCGCCGAGGATGCGGCCACGGCGAAGCGCTTCCTGGAAAGCATCCATTTCCTGAACTAAATCGTCCGTGACGCCGGTAACGACACCGCCTAAAAGGCGTTGTACGACAGAGACGTCATGCAACGGCTTCTATTAATCCTCTCCGTCTTCCTGGTAAGCGGTGCCGCATGGGCGGCGGACGCCTGGTCGTCGTTTCACGATCCCGGCGGCCTGTTCGCGGTGGACCTACCGGCGGCGCCAACCGTCGCCCATCACACCGTCAAGAGCGCCGACGGCTCGCTGATGGAACGCGCCGAATACACGGTCGGTGGCGACGCGGCGGTGATGCTGATAACGGTCAGCGATTTGAGCCGGGTCGCCGATCCACGCGTGGTGCTCGACGCGGCGGTCAAGGGCGCCGACAGCGGGGCGGCGCGCGATTTGTCCGATACCGAGATCTCCCGCGATGGACATGCCGGGCGTCACGTCCGATTCGTCGACGCGCACGGCAGCCGGTTCGACGACATGATTTTCCTGGTCGGCAAGAAATTGGTTCAAGTCATCGCGGTGCAGACGCCGGCCGCCTCGCCAGCGGCCACCGCCGACCTTCAGCGCTTTCGCGCCAGCTTCCATTTCGCCGCGCCGTAGGCGGCGGCACTCGAGGACGGATCGGAATTACTTCCGTCCGCCCCGGCCGCCCTCTAGACTTTGCGCGCGATGAGCCGTCAGGACCTGTTCCCTCCAATCGAGCCTTATGCTTCCGGCATGCTGCGGCTCGACGGGCTGCACAACATGTATTGGGAGCAATCCGGCAATCCGGCCGGCGTGCCCGCGGTATTCCTCCACGGCGGACCGGGCGCCGGTGCGACCTCGACGCATCGCCGATTTTTCGATCCCGACCATTACCGCATCGTGATTTTCGATCAGCGCGGGGCCGGACGCTCGACGCCGCTTGGCGCCACCGCCGACAACACGCTCACCCATCTCATCGCGGACATGGAACTGCTCCGCCTGCATCTTCGCATCGAGAAATGGCTACTGTTCGGCGGCTCGTGGGGCTCGACTCTGGCGCTGGCCTACGCCGAAACCTACCCGGAACGCTGCAGCGCGATCGTGCTGCGCGGCATATTTCTCTGCCGTCGCAACGAAATCGACTGGTTTCTTTATGGCATGCGCACGATCTATCCCGAGGCCTGGCGTGCTTTCGCCGGCCATCTGTCCGAAGCCGAGCGCGGCGATATCCTCGATGGATATTGCCGCCGTCTTGCCGATCCGGACCCCGCCGTGCATCTAGCCGCGGCGCGCGCCTGGAGCAGCTACGAGGGCAGCTGCTCCACCCTCCTGCCCAGCCCCGACACGGTCGCCGCGTTCGGTGAAGAACGCATGGCGCTCGGCCTGGCACGGATCGAAGCCCATTATTTCCGCCATAACTTGATCCCGCCGGAGCGCGATCTGGTGGCACAGGTCGATCGCATCCGCAACATACCGGCGACCATTGTGCAAGGTCGTTACGATATGGTGTGCCCGATCGTCAGCGCGGACGAGCTTGCACAGGCCTGGCCCGAGGCCGAATACGTCGTGGTTCCGGATGCCGGCCATTCGGCGATGGAGCCGGGCATCCGCGCCGCGCTGGTCGCGGCGATCGAACAGCACGGCGCGCGGCTGTGAATATGACGACGCGATGCGAACGCTGCGGTGCCCCGTTCGATTGTCGGCCCGGCCAGGGCTGTTGGTGCGAGGCGATCCCGGCGCGCTTGCCGTTGCGCGGCGAGACTTGCCTGTGCCCCGCCTGTCTGGCCAAGGCGATTGATGCGGCGGAGAAGATTTCTCGGACCCAATAAGAAAAGGGCCGCCCCAACGGGCGGCCCTCGCCTTCGGCTCGCGATCGATCGCTACTGCATTACGATCTCGACACGGCGGTTCTGCGGCTCGCGCACGCCGTCCGCGGTCGGAACCCGCGGATGCTCCTTGCCGAACCACTTCACGTCCATAACGTTTTTCGGCACGCCCAGGTGCATCAGATAGGCCGCGACCGCATCGGCGCGGCGCCGCGACAACCGCATGTTGTACGCCTGCGTGCCGGAGAGATCGGTGTAGCCCGACACGTCGATCCGCGCGCTGCCGGTCGCCTTATAGTTGGCGGCCGCCGCTTCGATCACCCGACGCGCATCACTGGTCAAGTTGTATTTATCGAAGTCGAAGAACACGAGGAAGGTCCGCTCCATCGGCGGCGGCGGCGGAGCCGGGGCGGCGACTGGAGCCGCAACGGGCGGAGGCGCCGGAGGCGGCGGGGCAAAGCGATAGGTCAGCCCGACCCGGATCATGTTGTAGTTGAACTCGTTATGGCTGGTCGCCCCAGCCGCATTGTTGATCAGCGCGAAATTGTCATGACCGAGATCGGCGTACCGATACTCAAGATCGGCTTCCCAATTGGGCGTGAGGCCGTAGCCGACGCCCGCGCCGGCCGTCCAGCCCGCGCGCATATCGGTCATGCCGCCGGCCGTCGGACCGCCGAGCGGCACATGGTAATGCGTCACGACGTCGCCGAACTCGACGCCGCCGGTTCCGTACAGCAGGAGGCGGTTGAAGGCGTAGCCGAGCTTGCCGCGGACCGACGCGTCGAAATCCATACTGGACCCAACGCCGTACCCGCCGACGGCATTGCGCTCGCGGCCGCCAATGTCGCCACCTTCGACATCGCCCTCGAGGCCAAGGACCAACGGTCCCATCTGCCAATTATAGCCGGCATGGCCACCGCCCAACGCCCCATCGGGGCTGAAGCTGTAGCCGGGAGTGCCGGCACCGGTCCCGCCGAAATGACCGGACGACGAACCCCAGCCATAGCCGCCTTGGATGCCGGCCTCCGGACCCGACCACAAATCCTGGGCGTGGACACCCGCCGACACGATCATTCCGGCGCCCGCAATAGCGGCCAACAACGCTCGTCTCATGATAATTCCTCCGCCAAGCGAATGACTCTCCAGTTGCTCAACAGGGCCGCGATACGCTCGGCTCCGTGTCGATGGCCCGGCCGTGATGATAATTTTTCAATGTGGCTTTGATGCAACAGTCGGATGGCCGGCGCGACGCATCCTGGCTTTTCTAGCCTTGAAAAGGATGACGGCGGCATCGAAACGCCGCCGTCATACCACGCCGGGCGCGCTGCGAGGCGTGGGGCCAACGCCGGGCGCAGATTGGGTCAAATCGTATTGGCGACGATCGAAAACACCTTGCTGACGTTGTTTCCGAGCAAGCTGATGCCGCTGATGATCACGACCGCGACAAACGCGGCGATCAGCGCATATTCCAAAGCGTGACGCCTTGGTCGTTGTTCCACAAATCACGCCATAGCTCCACCATTGGTCGCCTCCTCGGATAACTCGAATAAAGTTATTCCCTAAAATTTAGGTCACGTCCGTCAAGGTGGTGTAAATCGGGGTTGAATTTGAGGTGGCCAAGGGTCAGGCGGCCTTTGGTGGAAGTCTGGCCGGCTCGGGTTTTGTCGCCGGCGGTGTAAGGTCAGCCATTGCCTCGCTCTGCATGT
>JASHUX010000358.1 GCA_030039775.1 Alphaproteobacteria bacterium
CATCCCACGACGGGACGGTGGTTGAAGGCATATTTCTTATTCTACTGAAAATTGCCGCAGCTATAAAGGCCTCGGAACGATTCAACGGTCGGCTTGAAATAATACGTAAGATGCGTTATATATGGGGATCAGGCGCGTTGGTAAGCATCCAAATTTGCAGGAACCATTTATAATTGAAGCAGAGGAGCCACTACATATAAAAAAATTCCGGAACGAAGCCAATTTCACGCCGATTGCGTTTTCGCCTTACTGCGGCGCGACGCACCGGCATCCGAACCGCCTGTAAATTTCCAGCAGATAACAGGATAACAGGCGAGCCACTCGCTTTCGTGTTAGAGACCGCGCATGACCGTGATCGTCCGCTTTGCGCCCTCGCCTACCGGCTTCCTTCATATCGGCGGCGCACGCACTGCGTTGTTCAACTGGCTTTATGCCCGACACACAGGCGGACAATTCCGCTTGCGCATCGAGGACACCGACCGCGCGCGCTCGACACGCGAAGCGGTCGAGGCGATCGTCAACGGCCTCAACTGGCTCGGCCTCGATTGGGACGGCGACATCGTGCACCAATCCGACTGGCAGGAGCGGCACGCCGAGGCGGCGCGGCAGATGCTGGCGAATGGCAACGCTTATTACGCGTACGAGACGACGGCGGAACTCGAGGCGATGCGCGAAAAGGCCAAGGCTGAGAAACGCACGCTGCGCTATGACGGCGTCTGGCGCGACCGCGATCCGCGCGACGCGCCGCCCGACGGCAAACCGGTGATCCGGCTCAAGGCGCCGCGCGACGGGACTACCACCATCCGCGACCATGTGCAGGGCGAGGTTGCCGTTGCCAACGAACAGCTCGACGACCTGATCATCCTGCGCGCCGACGGCACGCCGACCTACAATCTCTCCGTTGTCGTTGACGATCACGATATGGGCATCACCCATGTGATCCGTGGCGACGATCATTTCACCAACGCCTTCCGCCAGACTCGGATCTATCGCGCGCTCGGTTGGGAGGTGCCGGATTTCGCACACGTGCCACTGATCCACGGGCAGGACGGCGCAAAATTGTCGAAGCGTCACGGCGCTCTCGGCGTCGAGGCCTACCGCGACATGGGATACCTGCCCGAGGCGATGCGGAATTATTTGCTGCGACTAGGCTGGAGCCACGGCGACGACGAGATCATCTCGACCGAGCAGGCGATCCGCTGGTTCGATCTGGACGGGCTCGGCAAGTCGCCCGCCCGCTTCGATTTCGTCAAGCTCGCCAATATCGATGGCCACTATATTCGCGAGACACCCGACGCACGGTTGGTCGAATCGATTCTGCCGCGGCTCGCGATGAACGCGGACGATCCACTGACGGCGCGGCTCGCGGCGGCAATGCCGGACATAAAGTCACGCGCAAAAACATTGATAGAACTTGCTGACCTTGCACGATTTTATGTCGCCAAACGCCCCGTCCCTTTGGCTGTGAACCTGGATCGGAACGCGCTCGATCTGTTGACCGGTGTCGCAGTCCCGCTCGGCACCGCGCCAGACTGGAATGACCACGCGCTTGAAACATTGGTACGGCATTATGCCGAAAGCAAAAACCAGAAGCTCGGCGCCGTCGCCCAACCGCTTCGCATCGCGCTGACCGGCTCGGCCAATTCGCCGCCGCTGTTCGCCGTCATGCGGGTTTTGGGACGGGAGGAGTCCTTGGGCCGGATCGACGACGCCTTACACCCAAAGGGAGTTTGATTCGATCAACCAAGAAGCCTAAACTCGGGTTTGTTGCAGTGCAGCATCCGCCTAGGTAGGCCCATCCAAGGAGTGTTGCCATGAGTATCGCCGAGACAAGAGTCCCCACCAAAAAGATCGGCAACAAGGACACGGTGACCTTCACCGACAATGCCAGCGGCAAATCGGTCGATTTCCCGGTCATGGACGGCACCGTCGGCCCACGCGTCGTGGACATCCGCAAGCTTTACGGCGAGATGGACATGTTCACCTACGATCCGGGCTACACCTCGACCGGAAGCTGCGAGTCGAAGATCACTTATATCGATGGCGACAAAGGCGAACTGCTTTATCGCGGCTACCCGATCGAACAGCTCGCGGAAAAGAGCGATTTCCTCGAAGTCGCGTACCTTCTCCTCAAGGGCGAGCTGCCTGACGCCGCCGAGAAGGCCAAGTTCGTCAAGGACATTACCAACCACACGATGGTGCACGAGCAGTTGGCGAGCTTCCTGCGAGGCTTCCGCCGCGACGCACATCCCATGGCGATCATGTGCGGCCTGGTCGGCGCGCTGTCGGCCTTCTATCACGACTCCACGGACATCAACGACCCGCGGCAGCGAATGATCGCGAGCTATCGCATGATCGCGAAAATGCCGACCATGGCGGCGATGGCTTATAAATATTCTACCGGCCAGCCGCTGGTCTATCCGATGAACAAGCTCGGCTACGCCGAGAATTTTCTGCGCATGACGTTCTCGGTGCCGTGCGAGGAATACGATATCAACCCGGTTATGGCGACGGCCATGGACAAGATCTTCATTCTCCACGCCGACCACGAACAGAACGCGTCGACCTCGACGGTGCGCCTCGCCGGCTCCTCCGGCGCCAATCCGTTCGCCTGTATCGCCGCCGGCATTGCCTCTCTATGGGGTCCGGCGCATGGCGGCGCCAACGAAGCGGTGCTGAAGATGCTGAACGAGATCGGCACCAAGGAACGCATTCCCGAATTCATCGCGCGCGCCAAGGACAAGAACGACAATTTCCGGCTCTCAGGCTTCGGCCACCGCGTCTACAAGAATTTCGATCCGCGCGCGACGGTGCTGCGCGCGACCTGCCACGAAGTGCTGGAACAGCTCGGCGACGCGCGCGACGAGCCGCTGCTCGAATTGGCCATGGAGCTCGAGCACATCGCGCTCAACGATCAATATTTCATCGACCGGAAACTCTATCCGAACGTCGATTTCTACTCGGGCATCATCCTGAAGGCGATGGGCTTCCCGACCTCGATGTTCACCGTTCTGTTTGCGATCGCCCGCACCGTCGGCTGGGTCGCGCAGTGGAACGAGATGATCGAGGATCCGGATCAGAAAATCGGACGCCCGCGCCAGCTCTATACCGGCGTTATGCGGCGCGATTATCCCGCTTCGAAGAAGCGCTGACTCTTTCCGCCTGCGGCGACGCTAGGGGCTCGGGCCGCCATGGCCCGAGTAATGCCGCGATCGCCGTTATGCCGCCATAAGCCGTTGATGCGGCGGCAACTGACGCGAACAGGGACGGCAGGCCCAGGCCAAACTGTGCGACGATGAGCCAGCCGCCGATCCCGGCGATGGCCAGCCGCGCCAGTCCGCCGATGACCGGCCAGAACACGCGTCCGGCACCCTGTCCGCAGAAATACAGCATCATGCCGAGGCCGAGAAATCCGTAGAAGGGTGCCACCGTCCGAAAATACTGCGCGCCGGTCGCCAGCACGGCCGGGTCGCCGCTGAACAGCCCGAGCCAACGATGGGGAAAGGTCGCCGCGGCAAGGCCAATGACCTCGGTCACTACTGTCGCCAACGCGGCGCCGGTCCACGCAATACGCCGCGCCCGGGCGAAATCGCCATGCCCGACATGCAGACCGACCATGGTGAGGCCGGCACTGCCGAGGCCGAACGTCAGCGGGATCAGAATATAATCGAGCCGCGAGGCGACGCCGTAGCCAGCCACCGCGTCGGCGCCGAAGCGCCCGACCATGCCGGTAATCAACGCGACTGTGAGATTCATTTGCACGGTACTGATCGCAGAAAGGCCGCCAACGCTCAGAATGTCGCGCAGACCGCGCCACCGAACGAGACGCAGGTCGAAACGCAAGCGCAACTCGCTTCCGCCCCAGCGCAGATAAGCGAGCAACGCGACGGTAGCAGCAAAATAATAGACGAGCACTGCCGCACCGGCGCCCGCGACGCCCATGCGCGGCAACGGTCCCCAGCCGAAGATCAGCGCCGGCGACAGCGGCACCACGATGATGGCGCCGGTCAGCGTGACCAGCGCCGGCACCATGACGTTGCCCGAACCGCGCAGCGCGGCCGCGAGCAAACTTGTGAGCCAGATCAGGATCGAACCGGCAAACACGACATTGCCATAGGCCAACGCCGCGTCGAGGGCGCCGCCCTGCCCAACCACGTGGTGGAACAGCGCCGCACCGCCGAGAAACTCTGCCGCCATGAAGACAAGCCCCAGCACCACCGCAACCACAACGGAATTAAGTACTAAGGCATCCGCGTCCGCCTTGCGGCCACCGCCGAGCGCCCTTGCGATTGCTGAGGACACACCGCCGCCGATGCCGCCGTTCGACATCATCTGCATCAGCATCAGCGCCGGAAACACAATCGCCACGCCGGCCAAGGCGTCGGTACCGAGATTGCTGACGAAATAGGTCTCAGCGATCCCGACGCCGGTTTGCACCAGCAACACCACGATAGTGGGGCCGGCCAGGCCGAGCAGCGTCTGCAGGATCGGCCCTGTCAGCAATCGCTTTTGTCGCTCGGTCATTCCCGTGTACCTGCACCCAAATCGTCAAATTTTTATGTGGCGCCCGCCAGCAAGTCGGCGAGCCGCAGTTCCTTAAGCTTGGGGCCGACACTCGCCTGAGCCTTCCGCCACGCCGGCAATGCCGCCTTTGCGACCGCCCTGCCCTTCGGCGTGATTTCTACGGCATGCACGCGGCCATCCTTGTCGCCCGAGATCGTCACCCAGTGCTTTTTCTCAAGCGGCCTCAGATTCCGGGTCAAGGTGGTGCGCTCGACCCCCAGGAGCTTGGCCATACGGCCTACGGGCATTGGTCCGCTCCGGATCAACACCGATAGCATCGAGAATTGCGTACCAACCAATCCGGTGCCGCGAAAGTGACGCTGATAGTGCTGAGTGACCGCGCGCGCGGCCCGCCGGATACCGGCGCAAACGCAACCGGCACAATCCTTAAATTCGTCCGCATCACCCATGCCCGTGTATATGCACCTTTTTCGCATCGAAATCAAGTGGTACAAACAGGCGGGGAGAAGTTGTCATGACCAAGAAGTTCCGGCTGCTGCGTGTCCTCGCCCTCTTTGCAGTCTCGTTACCGTTCGCGACGCCCGTCTGCGCCGAGCAAGGCACGCCGGCAACACGCAAAGCCGTCGCGGATTTCTATCGGGCGCTCAATGCGATGTTCGCTGGCGATGTGGGGCCGATGGAGAAACTGTGGTCACGCCGGCCGGACGTAACCTATATGGGACCGGACGGCGCATTCCGGCACGGTTGGATCGAAATCGACGCGGATTTCGCCGCAGCCGCGGCCAAAAAATTGGGCGGCTCTGTCGATGCCAAGGACATCACTATTACAGTGGGACGGGACATCGCCGTCGTGGCTGACACCGAGGTCGGCAGTCGCAGCGGGCACACCAACTCGCTGCGCGCCACCCACGTTTTCCGCTTGGAAGACGGGCAATGGAAGATGATTGCCCATCACGTTGATCCGCTGTCCGCTCAAGCGAAATAGCTGAATTCGCGCGGGAAATTGAGGAGCGTTTATGCGCTCTTGAGTCGAGCGGCATGCCTATGGCAAAACCTATTATCTTTTGCGCGCCGGGTTGACCAAGGATCCTCGCGCCGAAATTTTTTTTGGAGATGACCGCCATGAAGTTCGGCCTCGCCTTTGAACTGTCCGTGCCGCGTCCGTGGCATCGCGAAAGCGAGCGTACGGTCTATATGAACGCGCTCGAGCAGGTGCGGCTCGCCGAAGAGCTGGGCTTCGAATATATCTGGGCGGTTGAACATCATTTTCTCGAGGAATACTCGCACTGCTCGTCCCCGGAGATTTTCCTTACCGCCGCCGCGATGCAGACGCAAAAAATCCGGCTCGGTCACGGTATCGTTGTGTGCGTGCCGGAATACGCCAGCCCGATCCGCATCGCCGAGCGCACGGCTACCATGGACATTATCTCCGGCGGTCGTATGGAGGTTGGCACCGGCCGTTCGGCGACCTGGACTGAGCTTGGCGGTTTCCGCGCCGACCCCGACCTCACTAAGAAGACTTGGGACGAGTACGTGCATGTCATCCCGAAAATGTGGATGCAGGAACGGTTCTCGTATGAAGGCCAATTCTTCTCAATGCCGCAGCGCACGATCCTGCCCAAACCCTACCAGAAACCGCATCCGCCGATGTGGGTCGCGGTTTCCAGCCCTGGCACCGAGATAGACGCCGCGGAGCGTGGCCTTGGTTCACTCGGCATCTCGTTCGCCCCGATGGCACAGCAGGAAAAAGTCCTGCAAAGCTATCGCCGTATCATCAAGAACTGCGAACCGGTAGGCGCCTTCGTCAACAACACGGTCGCGACCATCAACTTCCTTTATTGCGACAAGGACGATAAGCGCGCGCTCGATATCGGGGGCGGCATCACCAGCATGTTTATGCCGCTCGCGACGCAATTCCTGCATAACCCCGAGGCGTTACCGACCAAGCCCGGTGCTAGTCAAGGCCTGCTCGCGGCATTGCGCGCCCGTCTCGCCGGCGGTAACCCGCGCGAGGGCAGCGCCATCGGCGACCCGCACCACATAACGCGCGAATTGAAGAAGTGGGAAGCCATGGGCGTCGACTGCGTCAACTTCATGCTTAACTGCGTCGAGGTGGTGCCGCAGGACAAAGTGCTGGCCAGCCTTCGTCTTTTCGCGAAGGAAGTAATGCCGCATTTCCAAAAGACACCGGCTCAAGCGGCGGCGGAGTAAGTCACATGCCCATGCATCGTTATGGGAACGGCGATATCAAATCTTGGCTCGCCTCGGCGCCCGTTATCGCTTCACTGAAGCCCGAGCCCTGGACATTGAAGGGCGTGCGCACCATGGAAGCGCGCTGCGAGGTCGACGACGATCCCGCGGACGCGTTAGTACCGCCGTCGCTGCGTCCCGCCATGCCGGCGTACGTCTCGATCGTGATAAGCCGCATCCCGGACAGCCCGGTCGGTGCGTTCGGCCTTGCCGAAGTGCGCGTCGCAGCGCGCGTCGGCCCTCGCCCTACCTACTTTATCTTGAAGAGCTTCTGCGACAGCGACGACGCGCGGAAAGAGCTGGCGTCACGTTGGGGTTATCGCGTTGCGGCCGGCGCCGTGGCCATGAGAGAGGATCACTATCGCGCCGTCGGCACCGTGACTGTCGGTCGCAAGGTAGTGCTCGACTTTACGTTGAGTCATCGCGAGCCGCTACCGGGCACCCGCTTCAATCAACTAGCGACCGTTAATCTGTGCAAACTCGACGGCAAGCCGATTCTCGCGGGCCTCGCCATCGAGAGCAATTTCGGCGCCAACGACAAGGGCAAGCAGCGCATCACCCTCGACAACGACGCGATTGGCGTCGGACGATCGCTCAAGCTGCTCAACCCCACGGCGGCGACCGTCGGTGTCACGGATTGGACGATGGGGGCCATTGAGTTCACAGTCGATCCCGCCCAACCCGCGGAGCAGACGATGGCGTTTGTAACCTGATGTTCGACGGCTTTGCCCGCCGCAAATCCATACGGGCGAAGCGGCCAACTGCATCGTCGGCGGAACAAGCCCGGCTCCACCGCTCCGCCGTTATTCGCAATGTGTCGACCGTGAAGAATGGGGTCGGCGGGTTATTTAGACGATTTGCGCGGCGATGGGAGAGTGGTTGAGTATTTGGAAGATGGCGCGCAAAAGCGCTTGGAGCCAGCGCAAGAGTAGGGAGAAGTTGTAGCCGGCGGCGGCGAGGATGGCGTTGGCGCGGTCGCCGTCGCGGCCTTTGAGGTAATTGCGATCCATGCG
>JASHUX010000359.1 GCA_030039775.1 Alphaproteobacteria bacterium
GCATTCCGCTGATCGGCATCAACACGGCGATGGGTGGACGCGACGGCGACATGGGCTTGGCTGGCGTGCCGGGCCGCGAGAAGGATTTCGATTCACTCATCGCGCAAGCTCTCGATTACGGCGCGGCGCTCGGCGTGCGCCACGTCCATGTCATGGCCGGCGCCATGAACGGCTTCAGCGAAACGGATGGGCTGGCGGCCATGCGCCGAAATCTTGCCGGGGCCGTCAGAGCGGCGGAAGCCGCGAACGTCACACTGGTCATCGAACCGGTGAACCACATCGATCGGCCGACCTATCTTTTGTCGAGCTCGGCCCGTGCCGCCGAGATCGTCGACGCCGTCGGCTCGCCGCGGCTCAAGATGATGTTCGACTTCTATCACCTCCAGATCATGGAGGGGGACGTCATACGCCGGTTCGAGCGGCTGTTGCCAAAGATCGGCCACGTCCAGTTCGCCGGCGTGCCGACCCGGGCCGAGCCCGACGCAGGCGAGCTGAATTTCGCTTGGATTCTGCGCGAGATTGACCGGCTCGGCTGGTCCGGTTACGTCGGTGCCGAATATCAACCGCGCGGACGCACTGAGGACGGGCTCGGATGGATGAGGGCGATCAGCCCTTGAACCGCTTCGCCAGCGCATCGGCGCTGCGCACGAGCAAACCGGTATCGACGCCGACGGCGACAAAGAGATAGCCCCACTCGATATAGCGTCGCGCCTCTTCCTCGTTTGTGGTGAGGATGCCGGGAGCCTTGCCGCAGGCGCGGATACGGGCCGCGGCGTTCTTGATCGCTTCCTGCACTGCGGGATGACCCGGCTGTCCGATCAGGCCGGACGATGCGGAGAGATCGGACGGACCAATGAACACGCCGTCGACGCCCGAAACCGACGCGATCTCATCGAGATTATTTTCGAGCGATTCGCGCGTCTCGACCTGAACCAAGAGGCAAATCTCGTTGTCGGCCTTTTTCAGATAGTCGGTGACGCGGCCATAGCGGCTGGCGCGCGCGCCACCCGCGACGCCACGCTGGCCGTGCGGCGGATAACGCGTCGCGGCAACGGCCGCGACCGCCTCGTCGCGGGTCTGTACGTACGGCACCAGGATGGTCTGCGGTCCGATATCGAGCACGCGCTTGATCAGCACTAGGTCGTTCCACGCGGGGCGCACGATCGGCGTCGCAGCGCCGCGCTGCACGGCTTGCAACTGCTGCACCAGGCTCGGGATTTCGTTCGGTGAATGCTCGGTGTCGAGGAGGATCCAGTCGAAGCCGCTGTCCGACAAAATCTCGGCGCCGATATTGCTGCACATGCTGCTCCAGATGCCGATCTGCACCTGGCCGGCCGCGATGGCGGCCTTGAAGGCATTCTTTTGCAATTCCATGGTCGCCACTCCTAAATGTATTGCACCGCGAGCGAGCCGAGAGGTCCGAAGTCGGCATGCAGCGTATCGCCTTCATTTATCCATATCGCGCGGATGAAAGAGCCGGACAATAGCAACTGTCCAGCCGGGATTTCGATGCCGTGGCGGCCGAAACGGTTGGCGAGCCAGGCAATGCCGAGTGCCGGGTGACCCATCACGCCCAATGCGAGCCCGGTCTCCTCGATGTCGGCGTTACGATACAGCACGCCACCGCACCAGCGCAGATCGAGGTCGAACGGCCGGATCGGCCGCCCGCCGATCACCAATCCCGCCGCCGCGGCGTTGTCGGCGACAGTGTCGAAAATCTTGCGCGGATTCTGCACGCGCGCATCGACCAGTTCCATCGACGGCACGACATATTCGGTCGCGCGCATCACCTCCATCATGCCGATACCGGGACCCTTCAGCGGCTTATTCAGCACGAACACCAGCTCGATCTCGAGGCGCGGCGCGCAATAGTCGGCATGCTGCACCGTCGCACCGTCGGCCACCATCATCGTGTCGAGGAGATGGCCGTAATCCGGCTCGTTGATTTGCGACGCGGCCTGCATCGCCTTTGAGGTCAGGCCGATCTTGTAGCCGATGATCTTGGCGCCCTTCGCCACCTTGTCCTTGATGACCAAATCTTGGATGGCATAGGCGTCGCCGAAATTAATGTCGGGCCAAGCCTTCGAGAGCTGCACCATCTGTTTTCGGTTTTGTTCGGCTGCGAGAAGATCGCGGGCGGCCTTTTGCCGGTCGGCTTTTGACATCATCGGGAAGCGGTTCCTCGTAGCATGGGACGTTGCCGCTCCATCCTTTAAGTCATGGATGGGATATGGGGCAACCGGGATAGTCCGACATCACCGCACATGGACCGTCGCTTCCGAGTTTCCACACCGCGCGGGTGACGGCGAGCCGGTTGCCTTTCACCGTCAGCAACACGGCGGCATAGCCTTCGTAATCGACGTCCGGATCGGCACCTGTCGCCGGCGGCTCCTGGCGCACGACCGCGCTGGCGGCAAGATGCGGATAATCGGGATAGGGGCCGCGCCACACGCTGAACCCTTTCGGCAATCGCTTGCCGAGATCGTTTTGCCAACTTTCGACGTCGATCTTGGTCCAGGCTGCGCGGTCCCGGCGAAACAGACTACCGAGCGGGAACTGTCCGGTGCCGTGCGTTTGCGCCCCGAGATCGAGGAACGTGCCAAACTGGTTCGTAAACTGCGTGGGCGCGTCGAACCCGGCGTCCCCGGCTGACGCGGAGACGACGAGCCGCCGAGCCTCGCCTAAGATGGCGACCGCGCCGGCCATGATCGTGCCCTCGTAGCGATATTCCTGAACTTGATAGGTCAGCGTCTTGTCGCCGCCTGCGACCACGCCCGATTGCGTAACCTCGCAATCGAACTTCGCCGAGGCTACAGACGCAATGGGAATACAAGTCGCCGCCGACGCGACTTTGGAAGCGCCGGCGACACAAACCAAAGCAATGAAAGCTGCGCTCCAACGCCTCACACGCATGTCGTGACTTGGTTGCTGCACAGACGCGTGACCCAGCCGCGGATCGGCTTGCCTTTCGGCATGTGCAATAGCACGTCGGCGAACGCGCCGCTGCAACTGAACACACGGTCAACCGACGCGGAATCGGGACCCGAACTGCCGCCCGCATCGTTGGCGTCAAACAGCTGAGCCGTCACCGGCGCATCGGCTTTCGGTGCCGAGCGTACGTAGGCGTCGTTGATCTCGAACCCCACCCTCATGCCCGACACCCAGCCGGGTCCCTCGAACAGGATCCGGTCGGGCCCGCCGTGATCGTAATCGACGAAACGCGCGTGCTTGATCAAGAACCAGCCGTCGCGGCTGCCGACGATCTCAAACTCGGCGTCGTAACCATCGTTCTTGGAACCCGGCGGCAACTTGGCGACCACGGGTGCGGTCGCGCGAGGCGCGGCCCGAACATTGAGGCCGGCCGGATCTTTGTCAGTCGACCAGCCGGAGATAGCGCAAGGGGTGATCGCGGACGTGTCGACCGGCGCGGCCTGTGCCGCCGATGCGGCCAGCAACAGCCCTCCCAGCGGCATCATCCACGTTTATTTTGGTCCCACATACTCCTCCAAAGACGCTCTAAAGCGGCGCGCGCCGCTCATAGTAGCTGAAGCCACATTTGGAATGGTGACAAAGGGAAAGAGTGCGGTAGTATGCAACTTAGCAGATAGGTTCCAGCGACCAATGCGGGATCAACCCGCTTGGTTCATTTCGGGGGGCTCGGATTTGCGGCGGGACGATTTTCGCGACCAAATCGCGACGTTCATGGCTGACCTCGGCGTGGTCGATCGCGTCGAGCGGGTAAGACTTTATCGCTTCGCGCGCGGATTGCTGCGGCTCGGCCTTGCCGATGTGGCGGTAGCGCGGGACGGACATGGACGCACCCAGGCACTGCTCGATCTTGAAGCCGCGATCCGCGACACCGAGCGCGATCGTGCCATGCGCGCCGCCGAAGCGGGCATGCCGGTGCATGATCGAACGGGGGCGCCGGCTCCTTCCAGCATGCCATGGCCCGGCGCCGGCCGCGTTTTAGCGACGCTGGCCACGCGCAACGTTCGCGTGATGATGGCGAAGGATCCATTCGCCTACCTTTGGATGTTCCTAGCACCGACCCTGACACCTCGCTTCGGTATCAGGCAGCTAGTCAGGTAATTTTCTTAGAGCCGATCCCGAAAGTTGTTGAGTCGGATGAATCGTTTGTGATTCCTTATGTGGCACCCGAATCGCAACCGATGGGTGCCACATGTGGAAGTGTGAACATCGCCGTGCCGCCGAACTACGCGGCGTCTGTTCCAAGACCTTTTCGATCAACCGGAATGGCTGTCGGAGCGTTTCGACCGGTGGCCGCCGACCCTGCAACGCCTCGCGCCGATCTTCGATATTTATCTGCTCGATGTATCGCCGGTGCTCCCGGACGAGGATTTTTATCCGCGTTGGCGCGCGCTCTTTCAACAACGCATCGCGGGCAAGACCCTGATCGCCGCGAGCGGCGATCATCAAGCGGCACGGCGCGCCTTTCCCGGTACGCGCTTGTTGCTTGCGGGCGGCAAGCTGCGCCCAGTCGAGCGTCCCATTGCGCTGCAGGCCGCGGCGGCGGCCGAGTGATGGATAGCACCGTCGACTTCCGGCGCGCGATCCAGCGCAAACGTGCTCCGCAGGAGCTGCCGCCGTTGCCGACGCATCTCGCCACCGCGACGCGGCGGCGCCGCATTTTCGTTCATCTTTTCTGGATCGCGCTGCCGGTCGCATTGGCGCTCGTCTATCTCACCCTCAATGCCGCGGACCGGTACGACGTCGAGAGCGATTTCACCGTTCAGCCCCTACTGCAGTCGGCGGGCGCCAATTTGCCGGCCGCGCGCAATGCAGCCCATTTGATGAACTTGGCGCAGAACGCCGCGCCCGGCGCCTACGAAGCCTATATGGTGGTGGACTATCTGCAATCGCCCGACGCGCTTAAAGCGCTCGAGCAAAAGATTGGCTTTCTAAACCGTTATCGCGGCAAAACGGGCGATGTCTTCTACCGTGCCGAACCCTGGCGATTGGTGATTTGGCACTTGTTGACCGGAAACCCCTACGAGATCCCGTTCGAGGACAAGCTCGACTACTACAATCTCATGGCGATGCCGCGTTATTCGATCACAGAGAATATTGTGACTCTGGAGGTGCAGGCATTTTCGTCGGCGGACGCGTACTTGATTACGGCAACGCTCTTGTCGATGGGCGAGGACTTCATCAACCGCACCAACCAACGTGTCCTCAACGATCTGGTTCATGGCGCCGAGGATCAGGTGCGCGAGGACGCGGTGAGTTGGTCGGGATCGAGATCGCTGTTGGCGCCGCGTGACGCAAGTGGTGCAAGGTCTGGAAACCAGCCTGGTTTCAGCGCGCGCGTCGCAAATGCTGAACGCGGATCAAGGCAACGCCGGCACCCGTGTCGCGGCGGGCTTGCGCGTCAACGCGATCGAAGCGCAGATCGCGCAAGAACAGCGCCAGCTCGCCGACATGGAGCGGGCCTATGCCGCCAAATTCTACGAGTACGACCGCCTAAAGGAAGATATCGAATTCGCCAAGGGCGCGTACCAGAACGACCTTGCGACGCTGCAAACGCTTCCGCGATCTGGCGGCCCAGCAGAAGTCTATCTCCTGCGCATTTTCGATCCGTGGAAGCCGGATATCGCGCTTTACCCCGACTGGGTGCTGGTCCTGCCGCTGACACTGATCGGCGGTGCCATGGCCTACGGACTGATCCGCATGGCAATGGCGCTCGGCCGCGACAAGTGGGCGCGGTAATTTGAGGCGTCTACGCGATCCCCATATCATGGCGGACGGGCTTGGAGCGAAACATGGCAGAGGCATTGGCCGCTTTGCTGGCGGCAGCGAAATTCGACGCGGCGGGTCTGATTCCGGCGATCGCACAGCAACATGACAGCGGCGAAGTGTTAACGCTGGCCTGGATGAGCCGGGAGGCGCTCGCCGAAACGCTTACCTCTGGCAACGTCACGTATTGGTCCCGTGAGCGCAAAAAACTGTGGCGCAAGGGTGAAACGTCAGGTCAGACGCAACGGCTTGTCGAGTTGCGCTTAGATTGCGACGGGGACGCCATCCTGCTGTTGGTCGATCAACTGGGCGTGGCGTGTCACACCGGACGACGCAGCTGCTTTTTCCGTGCCGTGCGCGACGACGCGCTCGTCATTATTGCCCAGCCGTTAGTGTCGCCGGAGAAGCTTTATCCAAGCGGTGCCCAATCCACCTAGCTAGAAAATTGAGTCGACCACCTGGCCGAACCAGCCCTTGTCGCTGCTGGCGGTTTCGGTTTGCTTGCCGGTGACGAGCGCGTAGGAGCGCTCGTACCATTTGCTGCCCGGATAATTGTACCCGAGTACCGCGGCGGTCTTTTCCGCCTCACTGCGCAGGCCCAAGGCCATATAGCATTCGGTCAGACGCTCCAGCGCCTCCGGCACGTGCGTGGTGGTTTGATAGAGATCCACCACCCGACGGAACCGATTGATGGCGGCGAGATAGTATCGTTGCTTCTCGTAGTAGCGGCCGATGTCCATCTCCTTGCCCGCCAAGTGATCGGTGGCGAGCTGCATTTTGAGCTGCGCGTCGCGGCCATAGCGCGAATCAGGAAAGCGTCGCAACACCTCGCCCAGCGCCGCCAACGCTTGCTGTGTCACGCCTTGATCGCGGCCGACGTCGCCGATCTGCACGTAATAATCGAGCGCCTTCAGATAATAGGCATAGGCGACATCACGACTGCCCGGATGGAGTTGAATGAAACGGTCCGCGGCGACGATGGATTGGTCGTACTTATTGGCTTCATAGAGGGCGTACGCCGCCATGAGTTGCGCCTTTGTCGCCCAAACCGAATAAGGATGCTGGCGGTCGACTTCGTCAAATTTCTGGGCCGCCTTGTCCCATTCTTCCTTCGCGACCGAACTCATCGCGTCATTGTAGAGTCTGTCGACGGGCATCTCGACATAGGTATCCTTCTTGCCGCCACAGCCGCTGAGCGCCACTGACGCCGCGACGAGCAAGAAAGCGTGAAGAGGCCATTTCTTCATCGATGAACCCGCGCTGATTCTGGCAGCGCCTTATAGCAGAAAGTCACGACGACGGAAAAATTTTGCGCTAGGAGCTCATGCGCTGGCGCGGCGGAGACCGTCTTGCCACGCCAAGTCATAGGCAGCCGGCATCCGCACCACACGGTAGGCCGAGCGATCCGCAAATAGGGTCTCAAGCAAACGCCGATTCAACGCGTGACCCGAGCGCAACCCGATAAACTTGCCGATTATTGCGTGACCGGTGAGATAAAGATCGCCAACGGCATCAAGCACCTTGTGGCGGACAAATTCGTCCGGAAAACGCAGGCCGTCGCGGTTCAAGACGCGTCCGTCGCCAATAACGATGGCATTATCCATCGAGCCGCCACGCGCCAAACCGGCGGCCCGCAAGGCATCGACTTCTTCGAGGAAGCCGAACGTACGCGCCGGCGCGATGTCGGTCTTGAAGTTGTCGCGGTCGAACGCCCAGCATAGCGTTTGGCGCTTGATCGCGCTTGCCGCAAAATCGATAGTCAGATCGACGGTAAAGGCGTCGTCCGGTAATAGCGCGGCAGATTTCGTGCCGTCGCCAATTTTTACCGGCTTCAGGATTTCAATAGCGCGGCGCGGTGCGTCCTGGGCGACAATACCGGCACATTCCAGCAAGAACATGAAAGGCGCGGCGCTTCCGTCCATGACCGGGGCTTCCGGCCCGTCCAGTTCGATCACGGCATTGTCGACTTCGAGACCTGCCAGCGCGGCCATAACATGCTCGATGGTCGCCACCGATAGCCCGTTCCCGTCGTCGATCGTCGTACACAGTGCGGATTCGCGGACATGCCGCCAATCGGCGCGCAATGTGACCCCGCCACGGTCGCTGCGACAAAATACGATGCCGGTATCCGCCGCGGCGGGATGGATCGCCATGGCCACCCGCTCTCCACTATGAAGCGCAGTCCCGCGGCATCGGATCGAATTTTTCAGCGTGTTTTGCGGGACAAACCCCGAAAATGACATCAGTCCCCCGAACCCATCTTGCTTTTGTTCATGGGCACGCTAGGAACTTTTGGCGGCACGAACAAATCAATCTTTGTAACAAATTGTTTCTTTATTTCTTGTTTTATTACAATGGCTTAATTAAAAAGAAGGGCCCGGGAACGAGTCGTTCCCGGGCCCCACGCGGTGGATGAAGCGACCTAGTTGGCCTGTCGGCGCAGGAAAGCCGGAATGTCCAGCAGCTCTTCCTCCTTTTGCGGCTGGATGCGGTCCGATTGATCGACCGAACCGAGGCGCTGTTGTGCGCCGCGCTGCCCTGCCTGGGGCTGTTGGTTCCACGTGGGCAGTTCCGGTTCCGCAGAGGTCCGTTGCCGGCCAACGCTCTTGACTCGCTCGAACAGGCTTGGCGCCCGCGTCGCGCGCGGCCGTTGCTCGGGTTGGCGACCTCCGTTCTCCATCGCTGCGGCGGCGTAGGGATCGGGTGCGACGGCGGGTTGCGCGACGTAGGCGGGACGGCCGCCAGGCACCTCCGACGGCGGCGGGACGACGAAAGAGTCTCGTTTGGCGGCTTCCCGCTCAAACGCCGCGGTACGCGATGCGGCGAGCTCCGCCGCCGGCGGTTGCGGCTGCGTAGCGGCAACCGTGGTTGCCATCCCCGCAACGCGGACCGGTTCTTCTTCACGCTCGCTTCGCGGCGCGGCCGGGACGCGGTCGTTTTCCGTCACGAGCTGAATCACGGGACGTCGTGATGTCACCTCGGCGGCATCGATACCGGTTGCGACCACCGAGATCCGCATTTTGCCGGTCAAAGTCTCGTCCAGCGTCGACCCGACGATAATGTTGGCCTCGGGATCGACCTCCTCCCGAATCCGATTAGCGGCCTCGTCGAACTCGAACAACGTCATATCGAGCCCACCGGTAACGTTGATGAGGATGCCCCTGGCGCCCTTCATGGAGACGTCGTCGAGCAGCGGGTTGGAGATCGCGGCTTCAGCGGCGTCGATGGCGCGGCGGTCACCCTCGGCCTCGCCGGTGCCCATCATCGCCTTGCCCATCTCGCTCATCACCGCGCGGACGTCGGCGAAGTCGAGATTGATCAGGCCCGGCATCACCATCAGGTCGGTAACGCCGCGAACGCCCGAGTACAGCACGTCGTCAGCCATCTTGAACGCGTCGACGAACGTGGTGCGCTCATTGGCGACCCGGAACAGGTTCTGGTTCGGGATGATGATCAGCGTGTCGACAAAGCTCTGCAGCTCTTGAATGCCGGCCTCGGCGATCTTCATGCGCTTCGAGCCTTCGAACTGGAACGGCTTGGTGACGACGCCAACGGTGAGGATGCCGGCTTCGCGCGCGGCGCGCGCGATGACGGGCGCCGCGCCCGTTCCGGTGCCGCCGCCCATGCCGGCAGTGATGAACACCATGTTGGCGCCCTCGACCGCGGCCATAATTTCGTCGAGCGCCTCTTCCGCGGCGCTGCGCCCGACCTCCGGGCGGGAGCCTGCGCCGAGGCCTCGCGTCACGCTGACGCCGAGCTGAATGCGCCGCTCCGCCAGCGACTGCTGCATCGCCTGCGCGTCCGTGTTGCAGATGACGAAATCGCAGCCGATCAGATTGGATCGGATCATGTTGTTGACGGCGTTGCCCCCGGCGCCCCCGACGCCGATCACCGTGATTCGGGGCTTCAGTTCGTTCTCTTCTTGAGGAATGGTAAGACTGATGGTCATTCTACCCTCCGATGCGATTCAAATGTTTTCTCTAAGCCACCGCACCAAACCGAATCCGCGCCAATCCGGCAGTCCAATAGACGTACGGATCGCGCGCGGTGTTTCAGCGCGTTCAGAAAAGGCGAAATGGACAAGGCCGGCCGATGTCGCGAAAGCCGGGCCGCTGATTGCGGGCGCCAGGCCGCCGATGCGTAGCGGCGTGCCGATACGCACTTGCTTGTCGAGGATCAAGGCCGCCAATTCGCGTACGCCCGCGAGCTGACAAGCGCCTCCGGTCAAAACGACCCGCCGGCCCGACAATTTGTCGAACCCGCTGCGGTCGAGCCGGTCCCGCACCATGTCGAACGTCTCCTCGAG
>JASHUX010000046.1 GCA_030039775.1 Alphaproteobacteria bacterium
GGCGGAATCGGATTTGGTTCTGGTGCTCGACAGCGAAGTGCCGTGGGTGCCGGTGCGCGAGCATCCGGCGCCGGGCGCGCGTATCGTGCAGATCGGCGCCGACCCCACCTTCGCGCGCTATCCAATCCGCAGTTTCCAATCTGACCTCGCCATTGCCGCCAACCCCGAGCCGACGTTGCGGGCGCTCGACCAGGCGCTGTCCGCGAAACTGCCGGCCGATGACAAGAAACTGGCGGCGCGGCGCAAGGCGGTGGGCGACCGCACCGCGGCGCAGCGTCAGCGTTGGGCCGAGGATGCCGCCAAAGCGGGGCAGGGCGCCGATATCAATTATTTCTGGTTCAGCCATTGCGTCGACGAAGCCGCGGGGCCGGACGCGATCATCGTCAACGAATATCCGTTCCGCCTTGAAATGGGCCGGCGCGAAAAGCCGGGCACGTTCTTCGCAACCAGCCCCGCCGGCGGGCTCGGCTGGGGCTTCGGCGCCGCGATCGGCGCCAAGCTCGCGGCGCCGGACAAGCTCGTGGTCGCGACCTTGGGCGACGGGTCCTACATGTTCGCCAATCCGACCGCATGCCATTTCGTAGCGCACGCGCAGAACCTGCCGCTGTTGACGGTGATCTACAACAACGCGATCTGGAACGCGGTGAAGATGTCGACGCTCGGCATCTACGGCGCGGGTGCGGCGGCGCGCGCCCAAGGCAAGATCCTCGCCGACCTCACGCCCAGCCCGCAGTACGAGAAGCTGGTCGAGGCCTCGGGCGGCGTCGGCTTCCGTGTCGACAAGCCGGCCGACCTGCCGGGCGTTCTAAAGCGCGCGATCGAGGTCGTGACCAAGGAAAAGCGTCAGGCGCTGGTCAACGTCGTCGCCGGCGCCGCCGGCCGCGTGGCGTAACCACGTGGATGCCTTGGTGGCCTGAAAATGTTGCGCTAGAATCGCGTGCCTTCAGGGAGAACGCGCTTGTTTGTTCGCAACACATGGTATGTCGCCGCTTGGGCCGACGAACTCGCCGACAAGCCGCTCGCGCGCCGCGTCTGCGACGAGGCCGTGGTGATGTTCCGCGACAAATCGGGCAAGGCCGCCGCCATCGCCGACCGTTGCTGCCATCGCGGCACGCCTTTGTCGCTCGGTGAGATCGTGGATGGCGGGCTGCAATGCGGCTATCACGGCATGGTGTTCGACGGCATGGGTAAGTGCGTTCACATCCCGGGTCAGGAGAAGATTCCGCAAAGCGCATCGGTGCCGGCTTATCCGCTGGTTGAGCGCGACCATTTCCTGTGGATTTGGATGGGCGAGGCGACTAACGCCGATCCCGCACGCATTCCCGACGTCTCCTATCACAACGACCCGCGGTGGCCGGAGCGGCACGGCCGCCTCGCGATCGCCGGCTCGTATTTGCTGATGATCGATAATCTGATGGACCTGACGCATGTCGGCTACGTCCATCGCCGCACCGTCGGCGGCAATCCGGCCCAGCATGTCGACGCGCGGATGACCGTCGCACCGACACAGGACGGGTTGCACTTCACCCGCTGGATGCTCAATTCCCCGCCGCCCCCAACCTATGTAAAGGCCTACGGCTTCAAGGGCGGCATCGATCGTTGGCAGGATTTCGAGTGGCTCGCGCCGTCCAACGTGCGGCAATGGAACGGCGCCAAGGATGCCGGCACCGGGGCTTATGAGGGCAACCGCGAGGGCGGTTTCCAGTTTCGCGTCTTCCACGCGCTGACGCCGGAGACGGAAACCAGCTGCAATTATTTCTTCGCGACCGCCAACGGTTGGGCGCCCCACGACGACGCCGCGTTGGACTTGTTCTTCCGCGAGAGCCGCGAAACGTTCGTCGAGGACAAAGAGATTGTCGAGCGGCAGCAGGCGCGCTTGAGCGAGTTCGGCGAGGACTGGCTCGTGGATATCGTCTCCGACGCGACGCGCATCCGCATGCGCCGGTTCTTGAATCAGATGCTGGACAACGAACGCCGCCTCGCGGCGGAGTAAGACGAGCGCGGGAGGAAAGCATGTTCATCCGCAATGCCTGGTACATCGCGGCGTGGGACGACGAGCTGACCGACAAGCCGCTGGCGCGGCGCATCCTCAACGAGCCCGTCGTGCTGTTCCGCGACAAATCGGGCAACGCCTCCGCCATCGCCGACCGCTGCTGCCATCGGGGCACGCCGCTCTCCCTCGGCGAGGTGGTCGAGGGCGGATTGCAATGCGGCTATCACGGCATGGTGTTCGACGGCGCCGGAAAGTGCGTCCACATTCCGGGCCAGGACAAGATTCCCGACAGGGCGTTCGTGCCGGCCTATCCGTTGGTCGAGCGCGATCGCTTCCTTTGGATTTGGATGGGCGAGGCGGCGAAGGCCGATCCGGCGCGGATCGTCGATGTGCCGTGGCATCGCGACGCCGCCCGTTGGGGCCATCGCCATGCCGTGATGCCGATCAAGGGCCACTACATGCTTATGATCGACAATCTCATGGACCTGACGCATCTGGGCTATGTCCACAAGCGCACCGTTGGCGGTAACCCGTCGCAGCATGTCGACGCCAAGATGGAAACATCGCGTACCCAGAACGGCGTGCGCTTCACGCGCTGGATGCTGAACTCGCCGCCGCCGCCCACCTACAAGGCCGCTTACGGATTCAAGGGTACTGTCGATCGCTGGCAGGAATTCGAATGGGTGGCGCCGTCAAGCGTGCTGCAATGGACCGGTGCCAAGGATGCGGGACAGGGCGCCTATGAGGGCAATCGCGAGGACGGCTTCGAGTTCAAAATTTTCCACGGCCTGACGCCGGAGACCGAAACGAGCTGCCTCTATTTCTGGGCGGCCTCGATCGGATTCAAGCAACACGACGCGAAGGCGAACGACGATTTCGCTGAGGCGCTGCGCGTCACCTTCATCGAAGACAAGGACATCGTCGAGGAGCAGCAGCGCCGCCTCAGCGAGTTCGGCGAGGACTGGCTGGTCAATATCGTCTCAGACGGCACGCGCATGCAGATGCGCCGCGTGTTCAACGATCTACTGGCAGACGAACAGAAGCTGGCGGCGGAGTAGGACAGCTATCAGGTATCAGTTTTCAGTGATCAGTACGAACCCCGATCACCGTTGACTGACAACCGACAACTTGTTCCGGTCGTCTTCGGTGAAATCGTACCGCGTGTTGCAAAACTCGCAAGTGACGCTGATCCGCCCATCCACGACCATGTCGTCGAGGTCGGCGGGCGGCAGCGCGCGGAGCACGCGCTCAACCCGCTCGCGCGAGCAGCGGCATTTGGCCTGGAGATACCGCGTGCGGTGGACGCGTACCCCCGGCTCGTTGAACAGGCGGTAAAGCAGACGGTCGGGCGGCAGCGCCCCGTCGGTCAACTCGGCGTCGCTGCACGAGCTCATCAGAATCACCGCGTTGCGCCACACCTCCTCGCCGTCGATGGTGCCCGCGAGCGCGTCGGGAATGCGTTCGATCATCAGCCCGCCGCCGCGCCAATGCCGGTCCGGTCCACGCGCGACCGCGAGCTTGAGGCCGGCGTCGATCTGCTCCGATTGGCGGAAATAATGGTGTGCGCAATCGGCCAGCGTCGCGCCGACCAGCTCGACCAAGCCCTGATAGCGCTCCGTGTCGTCCCCTTGGTCGACGGTGAACGCGAGATAGCCCGCGCCCAAAAGCGTCGGCACCGGCGCCCGAGTGAGGGTGGCCTGTGCCAGACGCGCGGCGTCGAACTGGGCGTAGCCGCGGACGTGACCGGCTGCGCTCACGTCGGCGACGAGGAGGCGTACGGGTCCGTCGCCCTTGGTCTGCAATGTAAAGACGCCGTCATACTTCAATGCGCGCGCCAGCGTCACCGCCAGTACTATCGCCTGGCCCAGCATGCGCGCCACGGGCTCGGGATAATCGTGCTGGCCGAGAATCCGGTCGAGCAGCGGACCCAGCCGCACCATCCGCCCTTTGAGTCGCGTCTCGCCCACGGCAAACGGCAGAACAAGGTCGTCGGGGATTGGGGTGGTCGGCATGGCCTCGTCCGCTCACACAAAAATCTTTCGTCGTCCCTGCGAAAGCACGGGCCCAGAATAACATGCAAGTCGCTTACCTGGATTCCGACTTTTGCGGGAATGACGAATTAGGTAGTCATCGGAGGGAAGAAAAGTACCCTACCCCAAACACCAGGCGAGGATGCCTTTTTGCGCGTGGAGACGGTTTTCGGCTTCGTCCCACACCGCGGATTGCGGCCCGTCGATGACGCCCGCGGTGACCTCTAGGCCGCGCTTTGCCGGTAAGCAGTGCATGAAGATCGCCGACGATTTGGCACGCGCCATCAGCTTCTCGTCGACACGATACGGCGCCAAAAGATTATGCCGCTTCTCGGCGTCGCCGTTGCCCATCGACACCCACGTGTCCGTGACGATGCAGTCGGCGCTGGCGGCGGCTTCCTGGGCGTCTTCGGTGACGCTGACCTTGCCGCCTTCGCGCGCCGCCCAGTCGAGTAGCTTCTTCGGCGGGCGCAATGACTCGGGGCAGGCGACGCGCAACATGAAATCGAACCGCACGGCGGCGTGGATCCAGCTATTGGCGACATTGTTGCCGTCGCCGCTCCACGCCACGATCTTGTCCTTGGCCGGGCCGAGCCGCTCTTCCAGCGTCATGATGTCGGCCATGAGCTGGCATGGGTGCGAGTGGTCGGTGAGGCCGTTGATCACCGGCACCTCGGCGTGGGCCGCCAGCTCGTCGAGATTGGCGGCACGGCCGGTGCGGACCATCACGGCATCGACATAGCGCGACATGACGCGCGCGGTGTCGGCCCAGGTCTCGCCGCGGCCGACCTGGCTGCCCTTTTCGTCGAGCACCACCACGTCGCCGCCGAGCTGCTTCATCGCGACCTCGAACGAGACGCGGGTACGGGTCGAGGGCTTCTCGAAAATCATCGCGAGAAACTTGCCCGCCGCCGGCTTGCCGTTGAGCCGGCCGGCTTTGTAGGCCGCGCCCATGTCGAGCATGCGGCGCAGCTCCGCCGCCGCGACGCGGTCGAGATCGAGGAAATGCCGCGGCGTGCTCATGCCGGAACGAATGTCCATTCGTTCGCGACGTGATCGACGATGCGATAGGCTTCCTCGATCTGCGGTTCCTCGACGGTGAGCGGCGGCATCAGCCGCACCACGTTTTCGCCGGCGCCTGCGACAAGCAGGCCCGCCTCGCGCAGCTTCGCCACCATGTCCATGTTCGGCACGACGCATTTGAGGCCGAGCAGCAAGCCGGCGCCGCGGGTCGCTTCGAAGATTTTGGGATAGACCGCGACCAGCTTGTCGAGCCGCAACCGCAGCGCCTTCCCCATGGCGTTGACGCGATCGAAAAAGCCCGGATCCGTCAGGATGGTAATGACTTCGGCCGCTACCGCCATCGCCAGCGGATTGCCGCCGAAGGTCGAGCCGTGCGTGCCGGCGGTCATGCCGACCGCGGCTTTCTCGGTGCCGAGCACGGCGCCAACGGGAAAGCCGCCGCCTAGACCCTTCGCCGTCGCGAGGATGTCGGGCTCCGCGCCCTTTTCCCATTGGTGCGCGAAGAGCTTGCCGGT
>JASHUX010000360.1 GCA_030039775.1 Alphaproteobacteria bacterium
GACGCAAGCCAACATGCATTTGCTCGAAGCGCGCGGCGTCAAGCGCATCGGCCCCAATGACGGCGCGCTGGCCGAGGGCGAAACCGGGCCGGGGCGCATGGCCGAACCGCTGGAGATCGTCGCCGCGATCGAGGCGATGCTGTCAGCCGGTCCGCTCAAGGGGCGCCGGGCGCTCGTTACCAGCGGCCCGACGCACGAGGCCATCGACCCGGTGCGCTATCTCGCCAACCGTTCGTCCGGGAAGCAAGGTCATGCCATCGCCGCGGCCCTGGCGCGCGCAGGCGCGGAAACGGTGCTGATCGCGGGGCCGACCGCTGAGCCCGATCCGCCCGGCGTCACCGTGCGCCGTATCGAATCGGCGCGCGACATGCTCAAAGCGTGCGAGGCGGCGTTGCCGGTCGAAATCGCGATCTGCGCCGCCGCCGTCGCCGATTGGCGGGTTGAGGCCGCCGCGCAGAAGATCAAGAAAAACGGCGCGCCGCCGGCGCTCAAGCTCGCCGAGAATCCCGATATTCTCGCGACGCTGAGCAAGCCCGGCAATCGCCGCCCGCGGCTTGTGGTCGGTTTCGCCGCCGAGACCGACGATTTGATCGCACGGGCCAAGAAAAAGCGCGCCGCCAAGGGCTGCGATTGGATCGTCGCCAACGATGTCTCGACCGGTACGAGCACATTTGGCGGCGATGCCAACACCGTTCATATCGTGGACGCGAACGGCGTCGAGGATTGGCCTGCCATGGCGAAGCGCGAAGTCGCCGAACGGCTAGCCGCCCGCGTCGCCCTGTTCTTCGGCGTGTGATGCTGCGTCTTTCCAAGAAATTGCTGTTCGCGATCGAGGCAGTGCTCGACATCGCCTACAACGGCGGCACGGCGCCGGTGCAATCAGGCGAAATCACCAAGCGCCAAGGCATCCCGCGCCGTTATCTCGAACAAGTGCTGCAGCATCTGGTGCGTGCCGGCGTCTTGATCGGCGTGCGCGGGCCTCGTGGCGGCTATCGCTTGGCGCGCGAACGTCGCCGCATCACGGTCGGCGAGATCGTGCGGGTGGTGCGCTCGCTGGAGCAGGGCGACGACCCGATGGAGGAAGAGGCGGGCGCCGAACTCGGCCGCCGCGTGGTGCGGCCGCTCTGGCTCGAATTGGAGGACGCGGCCATGAAACACCTCGACGCGACCACCGTCGAGGAACTCTGCACGCGCGCCCATAAAGCAGGCGTGGCCGGAGAATATGCCGCCCGCTACGACTATACGATTTAGCTAGTCATCTCCTGCGGGCTCGGCCTCGGCGTCGTAGAGTACCCGCAGCACCACAAACCACGGATAGCGCTTGTCGAGGATGACGCCGTCGGCGCCGGCGAGCGTTCCGCTTGCCGTCACCGGGACATGCGTCATCGTCACCGCGTCGTTCACATTGCCGCCGAGCACGCCGATCATGCCGGGCTGCACGTCCACCACCATGGCGCAATGCCCCGGCCAGACGGACGCCGTCGGCAGGTCGGCGAATTTCAGCGCGCGGGCGCTCATTCGTCCGAAACAGACAAGATCGCCGGCGCGCGGCGCGTAGGCCTCCGGGGCGAACGCTTGCAAGATGGGCGATCGCCGCGCCGCCGCTTCGTTCACGTAAGTGGCATGGTTGGCGGAATAGGGGAAGCGCACTCCGGCGCCGGCGATGCGCATGACGTAAGAAATGAACGCCGCGGACCAGGCGTAATGGCCATCCTCCGGCGCCGGGAACACGGCGCCCTTGTCGTCGTGCTTGCCGGTCCAATATTCAACGCGCGCCGGTTGCTCGCTGGGCGGCACCGCGAGCCCGATCCACCAATATTCGCCGATGCGCTGCCACAAGCCGGGCTGACGCTCCGGCTTGTCCTGCGGTCGCAGCGGCGCCGGGCGATCTTGCGGCGGCCGGTCGTCGACCGGCGAACCGAACAGCCGCCATTCGCGCATCGCGATCGCCACCGTGTCGGTGCGGTTAAACGGCTCGAACGGTTTGGCCGCGAAGGCGGGCACCGGTCCGGGCGTCGGCGGCGGTGTGGGCGCGCACGCGGCCGTAAGCAACACCGCCAGCGGCGCGGCCCACCGCTTCACGCGTTCACCATAGGGCGATCGCAATCGCGGCCAGCGCCAGCGCGATGATCCAGAGCGGCAGCCCCAGTATTTCGATGGCGCCGCGCTTGGCCAATGCCTCCAGCGCATCGGGATGGAGCGGCACGCCGCCTTCTTCGGAGATCGTCACCAGCAAATCCTCGACGCGGCGCAGCGTCACCGGCAGGCGTTCGAGCAATTCGGCGGACTGGGAGAGCATATCGGCCAGCCGCGCCTCCGGGCCGCGGTTGGCGCGCATCCATTCCTCGACCAAAGGCCGCGCCAGCAACCACATATTGATCTCCGGATCGAGCTGGCGCCCCATGCCTTCGACCAGCACCATGGTCTTTTGCAGCAGCAGCAGTTGCGGCTGCGTCTCCATCTGGAATTGCTGCGTCACCTGGAACAATTGCGCCAGCAAGCGGCCCAGCGAAATCTCGCCGACCGGGCGGCCGAAAATCGGCTCGCCGATGGCCCGTGCCGCCTGCGCGAAGCCGTCGAGCGATTGGTCGCGCGGGACATAGCCGGCTTCGAAATGCACTTCGGCGACGCGGCGATAGTCGCGGTTGAGGAACGCGACCAGCATGTCGGCTAGATAGAACCGCGTGGCGCGGTCCAGCCGCCCCATGATGCCGAAATCGACCGCGACCAACGCCCCGTCCGTGTCGATGAAGAGGTTGCCGGGATGCATGTCGGCGTGAAAGAACCCATCGCGAAACACCTGGAAGAAGAAATTTGCAGCGGCGCGCGTCAGCAAATCGCGCAGATCGAAGCCCGCCGCCACCAGCGCGGCGCGGTCGTCGACGCGAATGCCGCCGACCCGCTCCAACGTCAACACCGTGCGGGCCGTCCGCGCCCAGTCGACTCGCGGCACGCGAAAGCCGTCGTCGCCCGCGAAATTCTGGCGCAATTCGTCTGCCGCCGCCGCTTCGAGGCGCAAATCCATTTCGATCCGCACCGTTTCGCGCATGGTCTCGACCACTGCTACCGGCTTGAGCCGCCGCAAGCTCGGTTGCCAGCGTTCGGCGAGGTGCGCCAACCACTCGAACAAGTCGAGATCGCGCGCCATCTTCGCGGCGATGCCGGGGCGTAAGACCTTGACCGCGACCGCGTCGCCTTCGGCGGTGCGGGCGAAATGCACTTGGGCGATCGAGGCGGCGGCGGTCGGCTCGTCGTCGAACGCGGCATAAAGCTCGGTGATCGGCTTGCCCAATTCGCGCTCGATCGCGGCGCGCGCTTCCGCGGTCGGGAAGGGCGGCAGCCGGTCCTGGAGCTGCGCCAGGTCGCTCGCCATGTCCTCGCCGATAAGGTCCGCGCGCGTTGAGAGCGCCTGGCCGAGTTTGATGAAGGCTGGCCCCATCGCTTGCAGCGCCAGCGCCAGCCGTTGTCCCGGCCGCAGGCTCCTTAATTCGGCGCTCCGCCGCCGCCAAAGGTGGAACCACCAGGCAAGGAGGCGCGCGCCGCCGACGCGCTGCAACGGAAAGGCTGCGTCGTAGCGCGCCAAGATCGCCGCGATGGTGACGAGCCGGACGAGATGGCGGCCGGCGCGCAAGGCCCGATTCATGGAGAAGCGCTACAGCCGCCAGCCGGAATGAAGCGCCGCGATGCCGAAGGTGAAATCGCGCCAGCGCACGTGCTCCAGCCCCGCCGCGCGCATCAATTCGGCCAATTCGGCCTGCGGCGGGAAGCGCTGGATGCTTTCCACCAGATATTGATAGGACTCGCGGTCGCCGGCCACGATCTGGCCCAATGCGGGCAGGACGTTGAAGGAATAGATATCGTAAGCCCGCACCAGGAATTGAGGCGCGACATGCGAGAATTCGAGACAGAAGAACCGCCCGCCCGGGCGCAGCACCCGCCGCGCCTCGCGCATCGCCGCTTCGATCCGCGTCACGTTCCTGAGGCCGAAGGCGATGGTATAGGCGTCGACGCAGCCGCTCGCGATCGGCAATTGCTCGGCGTCGCCCGCGACATAGTCGATCCCGTCGAGGATATTGGCGTTGATGGCGCGATCGCGGCCCTGGCTCAGCATCGCCTCGTTGACGTCGCTCAGGATCACGCGCGCCGTCGGGCCGGCCCGTCGTAAAATGCGCTGCGCGATGTCGCCGGTGCCGCCCGCGACGTCGAGGAAGGTCCCGCCAGGACGCGGGTTGAGCCGGTCGATCAACGCCGCCTTCCACAAGCGGTGGATGCCGCCCGACATCAGATCGTTCATCAGGTCGTAGCGGCCCGCCACACTGTCGAACACGTCTTTGACCAGCCCGGCCTTGTCGCCGGCCCGGACGCGGCGAAAGCCGAAATCGGCCTCGGCGTTTTCGCCGGGGTCGTTGCTATTCGCGGCGCTTGTTTCCGGTGCCGTCATGTGGTGCAAAATAGCCCGGGAGCATCACGCGCGCCATAAGTCACCCCGGGGAAGGATACTTCATGAAGCTGCGTCGCCTTGGTAATTCCGGCCTCCAAGTCTCGGCCGTCGGATTGGGCTGCAACAATTTCGGCCGCTTCGGGAAGATGGACGTCGCGGCGACGCGCACCGTGATCCATAAGGCACTCGACGCCGGCATCACGCTGTTCGACACGGCCGACGTTTACGCCCCCGGCAC
>JASHUX010000361.1 GCA_030039775.1 Alphaproteobacteria bacterium
GACTGGGAACGCCAGCCCCGATCGCGCCGCCACGGAAGCTGGTGGTCACGGGTCTCTATCGCTACGTGCGAAATCCAATTTACGTCGGGGTCGTCGCCGTCATTTTTGGTCAAGCACTTTTGTTCGGCGATTGGCGCCTGCTCTGGTACGCCGCGCTGCTCTGGCTCTTTTTCCACGCCGCCGTCTTGGTGCAGGAAGAACCGACGCTCACGCAGACATTTGGCGCGCAGTACGAGGACTTTAGGGCCAATGTCCCGCGCTGGATTCCACGGCTGACTCCATGGCGAGTTCCGTAACCGCGCATTATGGCGACGGGCACTGCCTTCGCTAAAGATTGCAGCGCGGCAGGGGTCCGCTGTTGGCCCATCGCGACATCTCGTTGCTCCGCCAAACGCATCGCCTGATCGTCGAAAGATTGACGGTTCCAATGTAAGCGCACGAGGCGGGCGCGGAACGCCGACGCAAGTGCGACGAACCGGGCTTGATCGAATTTCGACGATACCCGGGCGTCAGGGATCGGATGTAACGAAACCGATATCCGGTATCGCCTCTTTGATCCCTGATACCTGATCCCTGGCATCCGGAGAGGACTCGGAGAGCCCGAGCGATTTGAGCTTCCGGTGCAGGGCCGAGCGTTCCATGCCGATAAAGGCGGCGGTGCGCGAGATATTGCCGCCGAAGCGGCTGACCTGCGCCAGAAGATAGTCGCGCTCGAACATTTCGCGCGCCTCGCGCAGCGGCAGGCTCATCATTTCCACCCCGCGGTCGCCGCGCCCGGACGCGCCGCTGCCCGCGATCTCCGCCGGCAGCATGTCGGCCCGGATCGGCTGATGGCTTTCGCCCGGCGCCATGATCAGCAGCCATTCGATTGCGTTGCGGAGCTGGCGGACGTTGCCGGGCCAATCGTAGCTTTGAAGCGCGGCCGATGCGTCGTCGCCGAACGCCCGGGGCGCGATGCGCGCCGCCGCCGCCGCGCGCTGCATCAAATGATTGGCCAGGAGCGGAATGTCCTCACGGCGCTCGACCAGCGACGGGACCGCGATCGGCACCACGGCGAGGCGATAGAACAGATCCTCGCGGAAGCGTCCCGCCGCGATCTCCAACGGCAATTCGCGGCTGGTCGAGGCGATGACGCGGACATCGACCGTAACCTTGCCGCCGCCGACGCGATTGAAGGTCGAGTCCTGCAAGGCGCGCACGATCTTGCCCTGCGTCTCGGCCGGCATGTCGGCGACCTCGTCGAAGAACAATGTGCCGCCGTGGGCCTGCTCGAACAGGCCGATGGTGCGCGGGCTGTCCGGACCGGCGGCGCCGGCCTCGGCGCCGAACAGCTCGATCTCGAAGCGTTCGGGCGCCAGGCGCGCGCTGTTGACCACGATTAGCGGCCCCTCGACGCGGCGCGAGCGCTTGTGGACCAGGCGAGCCACCACTTCCTTGCCGCCGCCGGCCGGACCGCTGATCAGGATGCGGCTCCCGGTGGGCGCGACGCGGTCGATGGTCTGGCGCAGTTGCGAGATCTTGCTCGAGACGCCGATCAGTTCCTCGTCGCCGCCGGCGCGCAGGCGCAGCTCGTCATTCTCGCGTTTGAGCCGTGCCGCCTCGATGGCGCGCTCGACGAACACCAGGAGACGATCGGTCTTGAACGGCTTCTCGATGAAGTCGTAGGCGCCGATCTTGATCGCGGCGACCGCGGTCTCGATGGTGCCGTGGCCCGAAATCATCAGCACCGGCACGTCCGGCGTGTCGCGGCGGACGATCTTGAGAATCTCGAGCCCGTCGAGCTCGCTGCCCTGCAGCCAGATGTCGAGGATCACCAGCGACGGACGGCGGGCGCGGATCGCGGCCAACGCTTCCGTGCTGCCGCCGGCGCCCCGGGTTTCGTAGCCCTCGTCGTTCAGGATTCCGCAAATCAGCGCGCGGATATCCGCCTCGTCGTCGACTACCAGAACGTCATGCGCCATGAGCCGCCGCCTTCATTGGAGCAGGTTTCGCTTCCTCCACCGCCGCGCCGACATTGAACGCCAGGCGCACGCGAGCACCGCCCCCCTCCCGATCCTCCAACAGCAATTCACCGTGATGATCTTCCATGATCTTCTTGACGATGGCGAGTCCCAGTCCCGTGCCCTTGGCGCGGGTCGTGACATAGGGCTCGGTCAAACGCTCCCGTCCTTCGCTCGGCAGGCCGCGGCCGTTGTCCGCCACCGTGACGACGACCCGGTGCGGATCGGCGGTAACCGCGACCGCGACCTCGCCCGGGGGCGCGTCGCCGTCGCGGCCCTGGATCGATTCCGCCGCGTTCTTGATGATGTTGACCAGCGCTTGGCTAACCTGGCGCGCGTCGCAATGAAGCGGAACGCGGTCCGGCATATCGACGGTGAAGGTGATCTCGGGCGTCGAGGTGCGTTGCAGGAACACCGCCTGACGGACCAGATCGACCAGATTCTCTTCCTTCATCAGCGGCGCCGGCATGCGCGCGAACGACGAGAATTCGTCCACCATCCGACCGATATCGCCGACATGGCGGATGATGGTGTCGGAGAGATTCGTGAAGGTCTCGGGATCGTTCGCGATCTCGCGCGTGTATTTGCGCTTCAATCGCTCGGCCGAAAGCTGGATCGGCGTCAGCGGATTCTTGATTTCGTGCGCGATGCGGCGCGCCACGTCCGCCCATGCCGCCTTGCGCTGCGCAGACACCAGTTCGGTGATGTCGTCGAACGTGACGACATAGCCTTTGACCTCGCCGTCGGCGCGCTCCGCGGCGATGCGAACCAGCAATGTCTGCGAGCGATGATTGCGGGTCAGCTCGATTTGCGCTTGCGCGAGCCGCTCGGGACGGCGCCGCGCCTCGTCGAATAAGCCGGCCATCTCCGGCACCGCGGCGACCAATTCCCGACCGATGCATTGATCGAGATCGGTCGCGAGCAACAGCGAGGCCGACCGGTTGGGCAGGTTGACGCGGCCGCTTTGGTCGAGCCCGATCACGCCGGCCGACACGCCCGCCAGCACCGTTTCCGTGAAGCGCCGCCGCTCGTCGAGCTGGCGGTTGGCGTTGACCAGGTCGGCGCGCTGCGTTTCGAGTTGATGCGTCATGCGGTTGAACGATCGCGACAACGTTCCGAACTCGTCGTCGCTGTCGCCCTCCGGCACGCGCGCGGTCAGGTCGCCGCCGCGCACCTGCTCGGCGGCCGCCGCAAGCGACGAGATCGGCCGCGCCATGCGCGTCGCGAAGCTCAAGCCCGCCCACACCGCGCCGGTCAACAGCAACAGCCCGACCACGAGGAACAGCACCGACAGCGCGAATTGGAATTGCGAGCGCTCGCTTTCCAATTTTTGATACTGGGCGACCGCGCTTTGCGTCTGCTGCATGTGGGCAATCACAGTCGGGTCGATGAAGCGCCCGACATAGAGATAGACCTCGCCGAATTGCGGCAGCTTCACGAGCGCGCGGACGCGGTCGTCATTGTCGGAGGTCAGCACCGCGATATTACCGGCGTTGGCTTGTTGCATTGCGCTGTCGGGCACCGGCTCCAGTTCGAGCGACGCGGTCAGACCCGAACGCGCGAGGATGTGGCCTTCGCCGTCGAACACCACCGCCTCGGTCAAATTGCGCAGCGCCGCCTGCGCAGCGACCATTTGGCCGAAGCGCTCCGGCTCCATGACGAGGAATTGCGAATCGCGCTCGAGATCGGACGCCATGCTGCTGACGTCGGCGCGGATCGTGTTCTGATGTTCGTGCAGATAGGCCTCGGCGACGGCGAGCGATTCCGTCAGCGCGGTACGCACGCGCTCCGAGAACCAGGACTGCACGCCGAAACTGAACAGCAGATAGGAAAATACCGCGACGATGATGGTCGGGATTACCGCGATCAGGCCGAACAGCAGAACCAGCCGGATGTGAAGCCGCGAACCGGCGAGGCCGCGGCGCCGCTCCGCC